>CBFCZM010000129.1:0-7324 GCA_965602565.1 uncultured Anaerolineae bacterium | reverse complement strand
CGCAGAGCAAGAGCGGCGGTGGCGTACAGAACGTAATGGCGGGGGCGCGGGAAGCCGCCCGCAGGATTATCCGCCACCGGAAGACCGCCCGCCGGCGAGCCAAGTCCCGTTGATCATCACCTCCCCAAGGAGCCGCCCCGATGCGAATGACAAGACTCTTCAGCAGCACCTCCCGCGAGGCACCGTCTGACGCTCAGGTGACGAGCCACCAACTGCTGCTGCGGGCGGGATTCATCCGGCAGCACGCAGCCGGCATCTTCAGCGCGCTCCCGCTCGGCTTCCGCTCCCTCAGGAAGATCGAGAACATCGTGCGCGAGGAAATGGACGCCATTGGCGGCCAAGAGATCAAGATGCCGGTCGTGAACCCTGCCGGACTCTGGCGCGAAACCGGACGGTGGGACGGCGTAGGTGCCGAACTGACGCGCTTCAAAGACCGCACCGATCGCGACATGGTTCTCGCCATGACGCACGAGGAAGCCGTGACCGATCTCGTGCGCCAGGAAATCCAGTCCTATCGGCAGCTGCCGACCTTGGTCTACCACATCCAGACGAAGTGGCGCGATGACCCTCGCCCCCGGGCCGGACTGATCCGCGTCAGGGAGTTCACGATGAAGGACAGCTACAGCCTGGACGCCGACGAGGCGGGGCTGGATCAGCAGTACCGAGCCCACTATCAAGCCTACTTCAGCATCTTCCGCAGGTGTGGTCTGGAGCCCATCGCAGTGGGGTCGGACACTGGGATGATGGGGGGCAGTATGGCCCACGAGTTCATTGCCTTGATGCCTGTCGGCGAGGACACGCTGCTCCTCTGTGATGCGTGCGGATACTCAGCTAATCGCCAGGTGGCGCGTTTCCGGAAGCCCGCTGCAGCCCAGGAGCTCCCCGCGCGCATTACCAAGGTGGCGACACCAGGGATCACCACAATCGAGGCGCTTGCGGAGTTCCTTGGCATCCCCGAGGCCAGGACCGCCAAGGCCGTCTTCTTGGTCGCTACGGTAGCTACTGGCGAGGGCGACGTCGACAGATCTGTCTTTGCCGTGGTGCGCGGCGACTGCACCGTCAACGAGACGAAGCTGGCCAACGTCGTGCACGCCAAGGACCTGCGTCCGGCAACTGAGGCCGAGATACGCGCCATAGGGGCTGAGCCTGGCTATGGTTCGCCAATCGGGGTCCGTGATTGCGTCGTCATCATTGACGAAGCCGTTGCAGCATCGCCGAATCTGGTCTCGGGAGCGAACGAGGTAGGATATCATCTAGTCAACGTCAACGTCAACCGCGACTTCACGCCCGACAAGGTCGCTGACATTACGGCGGCAGAGGACGGCAATGCATGCCCAGAGTGCGGGCATCCAATGCGTGCAGAGCGCGGGGTCGAGGTGGGCAACATCTTCAAGCTCGGCACTCGCTACAGCGGCACGATGGGCGCTACGTACGCCGACGAAGATGGCATAGAGCACCCGGTGGTAATGGGCTCCTACGGCATCGGCATTGGGAGAGCCCTGGCCTGCGTCGCCGAGGCCCACAACGACGACTTCGGGCTGATCTGGCCCATCTCTGTTGCGCCCTATCACGTCCACGTCGTGGCCCTGGGCCCCGAGGGTAGTGAAGCACGCGTCGTCGCGGACCAACTCCACGAGGATTTGGTCGCCGCAGGCATCGAGGTCCTCTATGACGACCGCGACCGCAGCCCCGGCATCAAGTTCAACGACGCCGACCTCATCGGCCTGCCGCTCCGCATCACGGTCGCCAGCCGCGGGCTGGCCAAAGGGGCCGTCGAGTTCAAACTGCGCCGCGATAGGGGGCGCGACTTCGTGCCGTTGGGCGAGGCCATCCCGGAGATCCGGGCCAGACTGGAAGCCCTGCACGCCGAGATCAACGCGACAGTCGTCGAGGCACCCTTTGCACCGTAGGGGCCTGTAGGGCGACCTAAGCAGGCGAAAGACCGGCCCCCGTCGTGGCCCGTGGGGGCAACCGGGGAGCCCCCTTGTGGTTGCCTTCCCAGCAGCGGAGAGTTCCACCCGAAGGCAATTGATTGCATAATCGTTAACCCAGGGTCGAATCAGCCAGTCTATCCCCGAAGGGGAGTTCGACCCACCTAGATCGCTCAGGAGGTTTACAGCATGGATGCCCTTGAAGTTCTGTTCACCCGCAGAAGCATTCGCAAGTACAGCAGCGAACCGGTTACCGAGGAAGGCCTGAAGACGATCCTGGAAGCAGGCATGAACGCGCCCTCGGCGAACAATCGCCAGCCCTGGCACTTCGTCGTGGTCGACGACCGCGCCAAACTCAACGCGATCATGGAAGTCCACCCCTATTCGCGGATGCTCGCCGAGGCGCCGACGGCCATCGTGGTCTGCGGCGACACGAAGATCTCCACGACCTTCTGGCAGCAGGACTGTTCCGCCGCGACGGAGAACATCCTGCTGGCCGCACGCGCCCTCAATCTAGGCACGGTATGGCTTGGTGTCTACCCGGGCAAGGACCGCGTCAACGAGGTCCGGGAGCTCTTCGGCTTGCCGCAGCACGTCCAGCCTTTGGCCATCATCGCGCTGGGCCATCCCGCTGAGGAGAAAGGGCGCGTCGACCGCTACAAAGCGGAGCGTGTCCACAGGAACAGCTGGTAGGGAACGGCAGGAGTAAGGAGAGCTGTGCAAGCGGTGGGGGAGCAGAGATAGGCAGACAGCTCGATGCTGGGCTAACTACTCACCCCTCTACTGCTTACTTCCGGCTGAACTCCAGATCGGCATCGCGGCGCACGCACCCCTGACCCGCCGCTATCTGGCCAACTGCCAAAGAGCGTCTCGACGGACCTCATCCGAAGCCCAGCGAGCGTGCCGCGACTGTCTGGAGCATCACGGGTTCCTGATCACGCTATGTCGGCCACGGATCGCGGAGCACGAAGGCGAAGTCGAGCAGCGCGGTGTGGTTTGCGCCGCGGAGATGTTGCTTGCCGTACCACCAACTACTTCCCCCACAGCTGACGCGCCTGCATCTCTCCGGAGCCCTCGATCACCACTTGACGAGACGCGTACGCGGGTTAGCTCTGGAAGATGAAGACATACTCATGTTTGAAGACATAGAAGCCTGCCACCAGAGCACGGTAGCGCCAAAGGGGCTGCTGGTCGCGCTTGGCACGCGTGCCATTCAGGTTCTTCACCACCACACTCTTCAGCGTCAGCCCCTGCGCCATCACCGCCTGCATCGCGTAGAAGCCCAGCGGCACCCACGCGCCACCCTCGTACTTGTCGCCGATCACGACGGCAAGAAAGCGTCCAGGCTCCAAGACCCGTCTGACTCGGCGGACAACGTCACCGAATCGCGCCACGAACGCGTCGATTGAGGGCGCATTGGAGAGATCAGCAGGCGCATCGCCGAAGTGGATGATGTCGTGGTAGGGTGGATGGAGCACCACCAGCTGCGCTCTTGATGCGCCATAGGACGATAGCAGAGCACCAAAATCTACCTCACGGCTGTCCCCTACCGCAATCTGTGCCGTCACGCCATAGGGATTCGGCTCCTCGGCGACCGCCGCAGCCGAACGAGCGGCTACCTCTGGATGGAGCTCGACTCCCAGACCGTTGCGCCCCAGGCGCTTGCACTCGATGAGCGTGGTCCCGCTGCCCGTAAATGGATCGAGCACCCAGTCCCCGGCCTTCGTGTACCGCACCATCAGCTGGTGTGGAATCTGCGGGATGAAGTTGCCCCAGTACCAGGCCTCGTGCGCACCGGTACTGTCCCTGCGGTCCATCAACCACAGACTGTCGGTCAGGATGTGGTCATACTCCTTCCACCGGTTGAGGTTGATGTCGTTAACTGCGTTCGTCCGTACTTCGGTGATGCCCTTCTGCAGGCGCGCGAGGTAGTAGCGAGCCCGGCGCAGCGTGAGCGCATCGAGCACCTGCTGCAGCTGATCCAACAGCACGTCACGGCGCAGGATCAAGGGGCTCCCAGGTGACAGCTCATCCCCCGACTGATCGTCGTTTGCCGGGGTTTCGGTCAACGGGGCACCGTCAATGGAGATCTTCAGATCCGCAACCCGGTCTCGCATGCGCGCCAGGTCGTTTTCATCCAAACATCGATCCAGCGCATTGAGAAAGGTGTGTGGGGCGATCTGCACGTAGAGGTGTTCTGGCTGCTCGCTCATGAACCAGTTTATAACCTGGATTGTCGGGAAGTCAATCCGGTTGCACGCCGGCAGGGCATAGGGTACACTATGTCTTGACCTCAGAGACCATACGGTCACCCTGGCCACGTCCGGGGCCGCCGTCACAGGAAGGGAGACAGATGTCAGAACTACGCATAGCCCCATATGGCGCCTGGACTTCCCCGATCACGTCAGATCTCATCGTCTCTGCAACCGTCCACATCGTCGGCGCAGTGCTGGATGAGGGCGCTGTCTACTGGCTAGAGGGCCGGCCGACTGAGGGCGGACGCTACGTCATCGTGAAGCGCATGCCCGACGGTAGCACCGCGGATCTGAACCCAGCCCCAACCAACGCCCGTACGCGCGTCCACGAATACGGTGGCGGGGCCGAGATCATCTGCGATGGCACGGTATACTTCTCAAACTTCAGCGACCAGCGCCTCTACCGCACAGCCGCCGACACCGCACCCACGCCGATCACGCCGGACGCCGAGCTCCGGTATGCGAATGGCCTCGTGGATCGGGGTCGCGACCGCATCATCTGCGTGCGTGAGGATCACCGCGAGGCAACGACGCAGCACCACAATGGTGTCGCAGTCAACACCATCGCGGCGATATCGCTTGCCGACGGCGCCGATCAACAAGTCCTCATGGCGGGCAATGGCTTCTATGCCTCTCCGCAGCTCAGCCCGGACGGCAGCCGGCTGGCATGGCTCACCTGGAACCACCCCAGCATGCCCTGGGACGGATGCGAGCTCTGGGTTGCCGATATAGATGACGACGGCGCGTGTGCCAACGCGCGTATGATCGCGGGAAGTGACTCGGAATCGATCTTTCAGCCCACCTGGTCGCCGGACGGCGTACTGACCTTTGTCTCCGATCGCAGCGGCTGGTGGAACCTCTATCGTTGGGAGGAGGGATCTGCCCGTTGCCTGGGGGAGATGGAAGCAGAATTCGGTCTGCCGCAGTGGATCTTTGGGCTGTCCACCTATGCCTACGCGTCCCCCACGTCGATCATCTGCACGTACACTCAGGATGGCATCGGCCATCTGGCCACCCTTGACATCGCTACCGGTGCACTTACCGTCATTGACACACCCTATACATCATTCAGCAAACTCGTTGCGGACGCAGACCGCGTCTACTTCAATGGCAGCTCGCCCGAATTGCCGTGGGTCCTCGCAACTCTGGATCTGGCGACAGGTCAGGTGGAGATCCTCAGACACAGCACGGATCTGGCCCTTGACCCCGGCACCTTGTCAGCGCCGGAGTCCATCACCTTCCCCTCGACGGATGTGGAGGGGAGGGAGCGCCCGGCCTTTGGGCTCTTCTACCCGCCCCAGAATTGCGGGTTCGCGGCGCCGGAGGGTGAGAAACCGCCGCTGCTCGTATGCAGCCACGGCGGTCCCACGGGTTCGACAAACAGCGCTCTCAGCCTTTCCATCCAGTACTGGACCAGCCGCGGCTTCGCCGTCCTCGACGTCAACTACGGTGGCAGCACCGGCTATGGACGCGAGTACCGCAATCAACTGCGCGGCGCCTGGGGCATCATCGATGTGGATGACTGCGCTAGCGGCGCTCGCTATCTCGTCAGTAGAGGCGATGTGGACGGCAACAGACTCGCCATTCGGGGTGGCAGCGCCGGCGGTTACACGACCCTCAGCGCACTGACCTTCCGCGACGTCTTCCACGCCGGCGCCAGCCATTACGGCGTCAGCGACCTGGCCGCACTGGCGCGGGATACCCACAAGTTTGAGTCCCGGTACCTGGACCGGCTCGTTGGTCCCTATCCCGAGCGTGAGGACATCTACATCGAGCGCTCGCCGATCCACCACGTGGGCGGCCTCAACTGCCCGGTCATCTTCTTCCAGGGGCTGGAGGACCGCGTCGTGCCGCCGGCACAGGCGGAGATCCTGGTCGCCGCACTGGAGGAGAGAGGCATCCCCGTGGCCTACCTGCCCTTCGAAGGCGAACAGCACGGCTTCCGGCGTGCCAAGAATATCAAACGTGCGCTGGACGCGGAACTGGTCTTCTACGGCCGCATCTTCGGCTTCACCCCGGCCGGCTGCCTTGAGCCCGTCACCATCAAGAACCTGGATTGACTGGGGTGCATCTCAGTTTGGGGACAAGAGCCAAGTAGCAGTCTAGACAGCCGTGGCCCGTTGTCCAGAAGCATCGAGTTGAGCAACCGCCGATCAAGGCCGCTATTCGTACAGACGATCCGGTGGATCGTCTTCTTCGGGATGGATCCTTGTCAATCTCACCGTGTCTACGCAGAGAAGTCGCCTCGGCGAGCCCCTGGGGTTGGCGGCGTCTGTACCGGGAAAGGCAGGCGCTTGCCCGAGTCGGGCGCGCTACGGGGGTGAGCAACATGCAGCCAGCTGATATAGCCGCGGCCAATGTCCCGGAAACTCGCCCCCAAACCAATACGCACCCGATTGCCTGCAACGGGTTGACCACAACCGGTAGGGGTCTAGAATAGACGAGATGCGGCTCACACGCTTCTCTGGCAGCCAAGTGGGCTCTCGGCGGTGTCGTTCGTAGCGACGCTTGGGAAACAAGGAGCGAACATTGACTCAGGACAAGACAATCACTGCTGCTGAGCCAGCGCCTCACAGCAGGGAACCGGCGCTCAAGAATGTACTGATGTTCAGTGGTTCCGCCCACCCGGCGTTGGCGGAATCGATTGCCTGCAACCTGGGACTGGACCTCAGCCCCACGGCCATCCGCAAGTTCTCGAATGACGACTACTACATTCAGCTTGGCAGCAGTGTCAGAGGCAAGGAGGTCTTCATCGTCCAGCCGCTGAGCCCTCCCTGCAGCGATCACCTGATGGAGCTTCTCTTGATGTTGGACATCGCACGCGGGGGGTCGGCCAAGGAGGTCTGTGCCGTTATTCCCTACTACTCATACGCCCGGTCTGACAAGAAAGACGCGCCACGCATCTCCATTGCAGCGCGTCTCGTTGCCGATCTACTGGTCACGGCCGGGGCGACCCAGGTCATCACGATGACCCTGCATTCACCTCAGGTCCACGGCTTCTTCAACGTGCCCACAGACCATCTGACTGCTCACTCAGTCTTCGTCGACCATCTGCGCAAGAAGGACCTCAGCAACACGGTCCTGGTCGCACCCGATGTCGGTCACGTCCACCGGGAGGTGAGGCACCGACTGGGCGCC
>CBFCZM010000128.1:0-7356 GCA_965602565.1 uncultured Anaerolineae bacterium | reverse complement strand
CCCCACGTCCGCCAGCAGCTTGAGCTCCAGCCGTAGGTTGCGCACTTCGCCCAGGTCCCCTTGCTCAGCAAGGCGTGGGGCCTGGTTCGTCGACGTCGCAAACCGAGCATTGCCACGCCCGCCGCGTCCGCCGCGCGCTACGGCCACTCGCTGATCCGGCCCAACCAGATCAGCCACGACGCCACCGGTCTCGACGTCCACGACCAACGTGCCAGGGGGAACAGGGATCAGCAGATCCTCCCCACCGCCGCCGTGCATCGTCTTGATGAGTCCGGGCTGCCCGTCGTCGGCCTCGAACTCCTTCTTGTGCGCGAAGTGATACAGGGTATTGAGATGTCGATTCACAAAGAGTACCACATCCCCTCCCTTTCCGCCGTCCCCGCCGGAAGGTCCACCAAAGGGAATGTATTTCTCACGACGGAAAGCCACGGCACCCTTCCCGCCGCGGCCAGCCGTCACGCGAAACGTCACTCGATCATAAAACATAGTGCTGCTATCCTAGGCGATTATCGCTCAGAGTCAATGCGGTTCGCCGCTGAGAGGCGCAAGGTGTGGAGGCCAACCTCAACAGAAGAACGAAGCGCTAGAGGCACCACCCGTCATCCCGATCACGTAAGCCGCGTGGTTCAGGTTACAGTGATCCGCAGGTATGCGTCATCCTGAGCGGCTCACGGAAGCACCCTCAGCCTCTCAGCAAGAAAGCGAAGGATCTTGTCCTCTACCGCGCCATCACCTGCAAAGTCAAGATCCCTCACCAATTGGCGATGCCACCCCGGGCGCTCTGCTGACCCGTTCGGGATCATAACCCCCCGCCAACAGAGAAGCCGGCCCGCCGAGGGTAGTCCCATCGACGGGCTGGCCGACGCACGCGATTGGCTTCGAATCGCTGTGACCGCTAACGGCTACCCAGCACGTTGTGCAAAGTCTCACACGCCGGACATCCACCTCCGGGCCGGATAATCGCATACCCGTCTTGCGGGTCGTAACCATACCGGACGAAATCGATGTTCCACACGATGATATTGCGCACCATGCCGGTGTTGATGCTCAATTGTACAGCCTCAGCCAACCAGGCAGCCTGCTCGGAGTTATCGATTCCACGCGCCCACGCAAACTGATCAGAGAAGGTGGGCACACCATCCTGAGAGGCGTATCCCATTTCCGTATAGAAGATCTGCCGCGTCCCACGGAAGACATTGTAGTAGAGCTGCGTCTGGGGCAGGAAGAACCAGGAGTGATGCGTGTCGCCCGGGTTGGCCGGATGGCCGATCGCAGCCGAGGGTGACGTCGCACCTGCATTGTGGTGCGCGCCGATGTAGTCCATGCAGTTAGCCGCGCCGGCGTTGTAGAGACCTTCCATCCACGGTTGATCATCACACCCGTTGGGACCACAGCCACCGAACCAGCCGGTCGGAGCCGGCGCCGCACTGATCACCGCGCTTCCGGCATTGGCCGACTTGATAGCACTATACGACTTGCATAACAGGCTCGTGTAGGAGGCCGGACTGATCAACCCCACCTTCCATTCCCGATCGATGTTGGGTTCGTTCCAGACCTCAATCGCGTCGGCACCTGCCGCGGCAAGTTGGCCTACCCAGGCCGCGAACTTGTCCTCAAAGCCGTCCTGCGTCACCATATCGGCGCCACCGATCGCACTCAGCTGGATCTTGAAGCCATTGTTGTGCGCCGCAGCCACCATGCCGTGAGCATCCTGCCCGTAGAAGATCTGGGTCTTGATCCAGGTCATCCCGGCATACTTCATCGTGTCCTTATAGGGCAACCCGATGTCGCGGATGTGACCACCCAGCTCGAACGCGCCCGTAGCGACAGGCGCCGAGACTGACGGTGCAGAAGGCTGCGCGACAGCGGGTTCGCCTATCCGGATCTGGACATAGGCCTCGCCCCCGTCGATGTTCTTGCCGCCGGTCCGGAGCGCCCACGTGCTCTTGTAGGTGCCATCCTCATCCGGAGCAACCATCTCAACGCTGATGTCCACCGTTTCGCCGCTGGCGACCGCACCGACCTCGACCTCCGTGACATCTCCCAACTGCGTGTCACCGGCGAAGACAAACACCGTATCCTCGGGCCAGCCGGTAGTCCCCGTATTCTTCATCCGCCAGGTCTTGGTGAACGACTCGCCCTTCTCGAACTGTGTGTTATCCGGCACACTGACGTCTGCCACGAAGCCGGCCTTCAGCGTCCCGTCGGCCTCCTCAACTACGGCCCCGCCACCGAGGCCCTCTTCATCCGGCGTACTGGCCGGCTCCTCATCCTCATCAACAGCGATGGTGTCGGTCACCACCGGAGCAGGAGCCGCAACCAGAACGTCGACGGAGCCCTTGTCCACGCCGGATACCGTGGCCGCGATACTGTACGTACCTGTCACAGTCGGGGCGGTCCAGGTGTACCCAGGCTGTGTGAACTGCGCGCTTGCCTGCGTGGTCTGGCCGGCCGGATCGGTGACGGACCACACGACCTCCGGCATCGGCCCCGCCGTGCCCACCCCCGCCGCCTTGAAATCCGCCACAGCCGAGAGCATTCCGGCCATATTCCCCTCATCCAGGAGATCGCGTAGCACAACGCCGCCCAGCCTGTAGCGTGAAACCAGATCCATACGCGTGCGCAACCACGGCGGGGTACCCAACCAGTAGGTCTCCTCACCGAAGACAACGCTGGTCGCCTGCGTCGCAGGATCCTCCAGCAACCCCACCTGCCCCAATGTGAGGCTCAGCGACGAGCCGGGAATCACGCTCTCCGTCACCGTTTGCATCACACTGACCTCACCAAGGGAGCCCAATACTGTGTCCATCCCCACCGTCACCTGACCGTCGGTGCTCAACGTAGAGTAGACCGCCATCAGCTTGTAGCGGGCCACGTGCGTCACAGCCCACTGAACCAATTGCTCGGCCTCACCGCCAGGTTCGTAAGCGGTTGGCGTCAACGGCATCAAAACGCGTAGCTGGTCAACAGCAGTCCCCAGGGCAGCCCAATCATAGCCACCGGTGTTCCAGGTGCCATCGGCGCCCAACTGAGGTGTGCCCACCACTACGGCCACCCAGAGGCCTTGCTCGTGGAAGGCCCCGCCCAGCTCACCCACGAACTGCGAGAATAGATCGCGATCTTGGGGCTGGACCGAGCGGTAGTCCACAACCAGCCCTGGGTACCCGCCCGCTTGCGTCAACGACAGCAGATTGGCAACGTGCGCGGTGCGGTCAGGGTCCACCGTCAGCATATCACTGACCAGGGCCCAGTTCTCCGGGCGATCAAGTACCCAGTTGCGGACGGTCGGCGCCAGAGCGACAGTCCCCCCTGCCGTCGCTGCCGGGAGCTGATCCGCATAGCCTGTGATTCCACCCATCGTGCCGATGAGGATCCCGGATACATCCACCTCATCGACGCCGGCCGCTGCAACATCCACCGCCGGCCAGCTTTCCAATGAGGCCACAACCCTAGGAGTGGCCGACTCGGTCTGCACAACCAGCACAGATGCCGGGAGCTGATCCACATCTGAGACCAACACCTCAGCCGTCCGGTCGAGTTTCGTCGGCAGCCACATCCAAGTCTCGGAGTCAGCATCCCACGCATAGAGATCGAGCGTTTCCCAGGGCTCGGCCTCGTTGGGAATCAGGACCTGCAACTGCCCGGCAACCGGATCGTTGGACTTCAAGTCAATCGTGTAGTAGGGACTCTTGAGGGTCAGAGACGCAGGCAGCGCGTCAAGCGCGAACACAAGATCATCCGGCGCCGCACCGCTCACGATATCCGCTCGTGGGACCGACCCGAGCTTGACACGGAGTTTGCCCTCGGCATCAGCAGGTCGGGATACCCGGAGACCATCCGGGTGCTCAACGGTCGTCGTCTCACGATCAAGCACAGTGTACCCGCCGCTCATGCCGATTCTCTGAGCTAGCGAGATCGGGGGCAGGAAGAGGAAGACAGTCACCAACACCGCAGCCGCGGCGGCGACAATCCAGCCTCGTCCCGCCAGGAGGGAGACAATGCCTGCTCGCGCGGGACGATCGGCAGGGGTCAATGCGGGTTGCGCCTCAAGATCGGCGATGCTCACCACGCGAGGTGCTGGGGCAGCCACAGCGGTCTCGGCGGTGTCGCCCACAACGACGCTGCCTGGGATGACCGGCTCACGGGCCGTATCCGTCGCAGCGACCTCAGCCGAGGGCAGGTCTGCTGTTACCGCTGCCGCTTCGGCACTGGGGTCAGACACTGCCTGAGTCGCGGCTTCCGGATCGCCTATCACAGCCTCCACCTGCGTAGCATCCGTGGAGGCTACCTGGGGCGCAGTTGTTGCTTCATCCGGCTCGGCCATCACGGGCTCAGCCGGCATGGCTTCAGATTCGGGTTGCGATTCTACGACGTCGTTCGGTTGGTATTCATCGCTCATTGACACCTCCGGTGATACTCTTGGCGCCCACCAGCACGATTGGCCGTTGAGCCCACTTGATCGCCTGCGTCCCAATAGAAACTCCGCAACGGCACAGCCTACTCACTCAGACAATAGTGGATGGTCGGTTGATCAGGAGACCACAGGCGCGAACGTGAAGCATTCTATCATAGGGCAACGGGTTGACAAGAGAGGCGAATCTACCGTAGACATCGATCATCAGATAGTCCACGTGTGCCGTTCACTCACGGGTCAGATAGGGGAACCTGCTGGAAGCAACTGCCGGATACCGGGGAGATGGCGTCACCGCCACGGGATCACCCGGGCAGCGCTAGGTCGTGGGCATGCCAGAGACGCCCCGATGTCAGATGCATGAAGAGCACCGGTGTTGCGGCCCCGGGTAGTTGTGCCGACAACACCGCGTTGCGGGCTTGGTTGAGCGCGCGGTCGGCCAGGCCGTGTTCCACCAGGCCGCGATAGAAGCTTCGGGTGATCTCCTGTGCGGTGCGCATCGAAAGCTGCCCCCGCATCGCAACAACCGCCGGGATACCACTGCGCACGAGCTGTGGGGCGAGACTCGCAAGCACCTCGCCTCTGGGCGCCGCGGCGCTCTGGCACACCGAGAGGAAGACCAGCTGAGGCTGGACCCCCTGTCGAGCCAGCATGCCCGAAAAGAGATGATCGGCAATCGCGCGTGTGTTGCCCAGATCATCCTCCATCAGCAGGTCCACACGCTGGTGGCGGGCATTGAGACGGCCGTGCCCTACGAAGTGCAGCCAATCATATCCCCCCAACATGGTACGGCTCAAGCGCTCAAGCGTGATGGGCGATCTGAGGAATGTCAGCTGGATCTTGGAGGGATCAATCGCGGCAAATGACTGTGCGAGGAGATAGCGTTCCAGATCGGAGTTGAGCGGCGGCAGGTTGTAGCGCGCGGTGATGTCTCCCGGGTTGGCGATGACCGCAAGCACCCGGATGGGCCGGTCGGTGATCGCCACGCCCCAAGGTTTGTCGATGGGTAGGTAACGCGAGAACGGCGTCAACTCCCACGCGGACAGCATCACGCCGTCCTCATGAAGCAGTTCCCAGGGCAGCCGGTGCAGCTCCGCAGCGTCGTCATCAATGCGCAGGCGCACCCGTCGGGGGACGCCGCGCTGCTCCGCCTGTCCCCGGGCGATATGCCAGCCTTTGCGGACAACACCATCGTGCAAGAGGGTATTGAACAGATACTGCCCATCCTGTGCCGGGTCACCATTCGGCGCCCACGACAGGATCCCCTTCGACAAGTGGCCACCGCTGAAAACCTGGCCACCATCCAGCGTGAGTTCCACATCGAAGTCTCTACGGCCTCGCCGCACCCGGATCTCTATGTCGACACAGGGCTCCAATTCGTCGAGACCCCGGGCAATCCGGCGGGCTGCGCCCTGTGCAGGTATCAGAAAACTGGCCGCTGCACTCCCTGCATCGACCCTGCACACCTGCAGACTCAGCAACTCCTCGCGCCTGTGCGGCTCACCGTTGTGATCCCGATAGGAGATCTGTACGTTCAGCGGAACGCTGTCACCGTACTCCAGCGGCTTGACGGTCAACTCCTGCTCCAGGGTCCCGCCTGCCGGCACCGCGGGCAGAACTCGGGTCTCAACGATCTGACCCTCAAACTGATCGCCGGCCACTCGAATCACGATGTCCTTGGCCACGCCATACCCCTGATTGTGAACCTTCAATCTCAGACGAGACCACGTGCTGGCGACCAGGCCGTCGTGCTGGATCTCCAAGGTGACCAAGGGCAGTCCCAAGCATTCAGCATAGCGGTGCCGGGCCGAATCTGCCTGATCGGCCATGCCCACCAAGGTGAACAGGTGCGCCGCCGCGCTCCATGCTTCAGACTGCGCATCCATCATCGCCTCGCGGTCGCTGACCGACTCAGCATAGCGCACCCAAGCCTCAGCCGCGCGTGTGAGGTCGCCCTCAGCCTGCCAGACACCAGCTGCCCTCGACCACCGTCCCGCAGCCTCGTGGGCAAGTGCGGGTACCGGATAGGCCATTGCGGATACCTGCCCGGAGCAATCCACACTCACAACATAGGGTCCGTTGTCGTCGCCCGGCACCAAGATGGGGGCGGTCTTGATCTCTTGTGCCATAGTGGCCTGCCACAGCAGACTACCCGTGCGCCGATCGACGCCATATAGATGCCGATCGTCGCCGGCTATGCACAGGAGATCGCCAGCGAGGGTCGGCGACGCCGTCACATAGGCCCCGGTGCGGTAGACCCACTGGCGCGAACCGTCCAGCAGGCTCAGCGCATAGACGCCGTCGCGCGCCCCAACAAAGACGCGCCGACCATCAGACACCGGACTGGTGAGACGCTTGCCACGCGGGCCAACTTGTGTTTCCCAAACCAGATGTCCCTGATCGCGCGTCAGGGCCAACACTGACCCCGAGCTGAGAACAGCAACGACATAGGGACCTGCCACCAACGGCGTCTGATCCAGCTGCACACCGGACAGCACGCCATCGATGTTGAAACGCCAACGCACATCACCGCTGCGATCCATCGCCAACAGCGATGGAACCCGACAGGGAACATAGACCTGCTCTGCATCACACGCCGGAGGCACCAGGGCAACCTGCACAGGCGCCATAGCATCAGCGCGGATCTCCCCTGTGTCGCGGTGCAGCATAACGACACGTCGTGAGTCACCTGTCAGTGCAACTAGATCACTGGAGAGTCCCGCAGCCGAGATCTGCTGTAGCTCCAGGTCTGTTTGCCACAGGATACGCCCGTTGCGCGCCACTGCGACGACTGAGCTACCCCCGGGCACTTGACCCAAGCTGGGCAGACTTGCCAGTGCGCAAGGTCCCGAATCACCCGACAGCCCCCCGACCACAGCATTCTCAAAGCGACGCTCCCACGTGGGCAGCCCGGTGGAGATATCCATTGCGCGTAGAACGCCCCC
>CBFCZM010000127.1:0-7385 GCA_965602565.1 uncultured Anaerolineae bacterium | reverse complement strand
AGCAGGTGGATGTTCTGGACGTACGTACGCTCCTGGCAGAGGCGCTCGATGCCTCGATGCACGTACCCCATCCGCATCGTGCTGTCCGTCACGCGCTCCCCTTCGAGCATGATCTGGAAAGCGAGGGGCTCTTTCAGCAGCGGGTGCTGCGGGCCGATGGGGATGACGGTCCTAGTCACGGTGTGTCTCCTTGCGCAGTGGTGGCGGTCCGTCCCATCCATCCGGGAGCAGCAGCGGCTGCAGATCCGGGTGCCCTTCGACTGCTACCCCAAACATGCCGTACACTTCGCGTTCATAGAGAGCGGCACCCGGGATCAGGTCAACGATCGACGCTACAACGGGTGCCTCGCCTGCGAGCTCGACCTCGAGGGTGAAGCCCCATTTCTGCCAAAAGTGATACTTAAGCGTGAGTTGGGGTGGAAGGTCATCGCCAGTGATGGTGGTCAGGTGCGTCACTCCGAGGTCGTCGACGAGGATGGTCACCGCCGCCCGCAAGTTGCCCACGGGCAAACGAATCACGAGTTCGCCGCCGGGGGCGGACTTGATGCGGGTCTCGGCACTGAGGAGGAGTCCTCCCAGCGCGCTTGTGACCTGATCGTGGGTAGCTCTGAGCCGAGATGCTTCACTCATTCAATACTCCCTAGAAGTTGGGCCAGGCCATCGATGATGGCCTCTGGGCGACAGGGACAGCCCGGGATGAACATATCCACCGGCACGACCTGGTCCACGCTGCCCACCACATTGATGGCCCCCTTGAAGACGCCGCCGGAGCAACTGCACGTGCCCACCGCCACAACCCATTTGGGCTCGGGCATCTGCTCGTAGATACGGCGCAGACGTTCACGTGTCTGCAGAGTCACCGGCCCGGTGCAGAGGAGGATATCGGCGTGACGCGGCGAGCCCTCCTTGAGGATGCCCAAGCGCTCCACGTCATACCGCGGGGTCAAGGTATCCAGTATCTCGATGTCACAGCCGTTGCAGCCGCCGGTGTTGTAATGCAGTATCCACGGTGATTTGCGCCGCGCCCATCGGACCACTGCGTCGACCCAGCGCTGGGGGCCCCTCCCGGCCTGTCCTTGTTTTTCCAAGAGCTTACTCCTTGCGTTCTGTCAGGGCGAAGACACTTATGGCGATGCCCGCCAGGTAGATGAGGGCCGTGCGACGCGGCTGCACATTGTTCGGCAGCGTCGAGAACACCAGGGTTGCGACGTGGAGGATGCTGAAGAGGAGGGCCAGTCGGAAGAATGCACGGTAGCCCTGCTGCAGCGGAAGCGGCAGAGGTAGCTCGCCTCCGGTGTAGGGGAGGTGTTTGCCCGCTGCCGGTCCGCCCTTGGATCCCAGCCGGCCCCCGAGCTTGTAGATTCCCAGGGCCACGGCAAAGAACACCAAGGCAGCAATCGGCGGCGCGAGTAAGAGCTCGTCCACGTGATCACCTCACCATCGTGATGAGATGCCTGGTCCACTGCATCCAAGGGCCAGGCCACAGTCCAATTGCCAGTACCAGCAGACCCAAGACAACCACCGGGATCGCCATCCATCCGGAGATGCGTATGCCGGTGACGTCATCCACCGCGTCGGGTGACGAGAACAGGGTGGCGATGAGCGGCAGGTAGTAGGCCAGAGAGAGCACGGTGTTGGCCAGGAATACAGCCAATCCCGCGAATGTTACCCAATCCCTTGTCTGCAGGATTTGGGCAAGAATGAACCACTTGCCGGCAAAACCTGCCAGCGGGGGAATACCCGCAAGGCTGACGAGCGCGACGGTGAAGGCTGCCGCAACCAGAGGTAGTCTCTGCGAGGTGCCGCGCAGCTCGTCAATCAACGTCGTATGCAGGTAGAAGTGGCAGATTCCCTTGCTCAGGAAGGCGAGTCCTTTCATCGCTGCGTGCGCCACCATCAGGAAGAAGCCCGCCTGAATCGCGCCGGGGATGTCGTATCGCAGTCCCATGCCGATGGCGAACATAACGTAGCCCATCTGGGCAATCGTTGAATAGGCCAACAGGCGTTTGGTATTCGTTTGGACGAGAGCGAGGCAGTTGCCCACGGTCATATTCAGGACGGACAACAGCATCAGCAGCGTTCCGAGGCGCTCTGCCGGAAAGCCGAGCCCCAAGCTCACTCTCAGCCAGGCGTAGAACGTGCTCTGGATAACGATGCCCGAGAGCATGGCGCTGACACTGCTCGGAGCGCGCCCGTGGGCATCCGGCAGCCACGTGTGTCCGGGGACCATCGCGCTCTTGAGCCCCAGACCCGCAAGCATACAGGCCAGTCCGGTCTGGACCCACGGTCCAGGTGCGCCGATGGCCTGCTGCAAGGCCAAGCTGCCGGTTTCCCGGTAGACCAGAGTCATCCCCATCAGCAGCGTCAGCGTGCCGACACTGCCCATGATGAGGTACTTGAAGCCCGCTTCCACTGCGGTGTCGGTGTGACGCCGGAATGCCACGAGGACGTAGGTCGTCACGCTCATCAGTTCGCAGAAGAGATACAGCCCGAACAAGTCGGTGGCCATGACCATGCCCAGCAGCCCTGCCACCAACAGCAGCAACAGGGGATAGGTGACTTTGTAGCGGCGATCGAGTGCCAGATACCGTCCGCAGTAGAGGGCAACGCAGAGGCCCAACGCCGCTGCAACAGCACTGATGACGAGCGCACCTGCATCGGCGTGCAGTGCGGCGCCGTTAGGACCGCGGTTGCCCCAGATCGGACCGGGTAGCCCGAGTCGCTGAGCCTGGTTGCTGCGCCGGCCGAGTTCCATGAGCGCGACCAGCGTGGCTGCAAAGACGCCGGTAGTAAGCAGGGCGAGCACTTCATTGCGTGGTGTGATGAGACGCGCGATGAGATAGATCGAGAAGGCACCTGCCAGCAAGCAGACCAGGGGGATGACCACCCACACATCACCTGAGCTCACGGTAGACCTCTCAGCAACAAGGCTACCTCGTGCTCTACCCAACCGAACACGGGCGCGGGGAAGATACCTTCGACGACGGTCAACACCGTCAAGAAGACCGTGGGCACCAACAGGGCAAGGCGGCGAGCCCGCGGGAGTGCCCGCACCTCCAGTCCATCCGGTTCGGCATCGAAGAAGAGACGTCCGTAGAAGTAGAGAGCGTAGGCGACGGTGAGCAGCGATCCGATGATGGCAGCCGCAGCCAGCGCCAGATAGCCTGTGCCGAAGCCACCGGAGAAGATCATCCATTCACTGTCGAAGATGCACAGCGGAGGGGTCCCGGCAATCGCCAGGATGCCGATGGCGGCACACACGGCGGTCACCGGCAACTTGTGCCGCAGGCCGCCCAGGTCATCGAGCCTCCGTCGTCCGGTGCTGTGAACGATGATCCCGGCCACCATGAAGAGAAGCGCTTTGACAATGCCGTGGTAGATGACGTGGAGCGTTGCACCGGCCATGCCGTCATGGGTGAGCGTGCCGAGGCCGAAGAGGATGTAGCCCATCTGGCTGACGCTGGAATAGGCAACGATACGTTTGATATCCTGCTCCGCCAAGGCCATCAGGGCGCCATAGATCTCCGAGACGACCCCGACGATCATCATCGGGAGCGCAAAGCCTATCAGTTGATCCTTGGTGAAGAGACTGAATGGGAAGCGCAAGATGCCGTAGGTTCCCATGCTGAGCATGGCCGCGGCGAGCATGATCGTGACCGGCATGGGCGCGACGGTATGCGCGTCAGGCAGCCATATGTGCAGGGGAAAGACCGCCATCTTGACGCCGAAGCCCACCAAGAAGAGACAGGTCACCATGGGGACGATCGCTGCGGGCAGCTCGAGCCCCTGGCGCAGCGCGGAGAAGCTGTCAGTGCCGACGGTACTGTAGATCGTGAGCAAAGCCACGAGCACGAGGAGCGACCCGAGATGCGTGATAAGGAAGTACTTCAGGACGACGACGCGTGGTGGCGGGGCGTCGGCGCTGGTATCACCCCAGGCCAAGATCAGCACGGCAGACGCTATCAGCATGAGCTCCCAGAAGGTGTAGAAGAGCACCATATCGTCGGCCAAGGTCGTTCCGGACATACCCACACCGAACAGCAGCAGCAATGCGTAGAAGATCGGTGTGCGCTCGTCGGTATGGTGGTATCCCCACGCATAGATGATGGCGAGCAGCGTGATAGCGGTCTCGGTGAGCAAGAAGGGAAACGTGATCCAGTCGCAGTGCAGACCCAGCGTGATGTTCTCGGCGGGGATCCAATTGATCGCCAGCACGGGATCCTGCCCACGGTTAAGACAGGCCAGGAGCACAAAGGTAGCTACCACGGTTGTAAGGGCGGCCCCGGCCGCACACCAGCCGGCCAGATGCTGCAGCCGCTTCTTGAAGATCAGGAGAACGGCGGCCATCACGACCGGTACCACAAGGATGGCCAACATGGCGATGTCACTCATCTTGTCACCTCACGCACCTGATTGGTGTTGTGGTCAGCGTTACCATCCGGCTGCCGCCACGAACGTCACGATCGCGATAAGCCCGAGCACTACCCATTGCAGATTTCTCCGTAGCCGACCTGTGTGGTTGCGTTGCAGCCAATCACTGATTGAGAGGGCGCTTCTGGCTGTCGCTCGTATGAGCAGCGTGCCCCCGTCTCGTTCGCTCGGCCGGTACCGGAGATATGCTATGCCCACGGTTGCGCGCCAGAGTTCGACGGTGTCTCGTTCGCCCAACCGGTAGAGGAGGCGTGCCGTGCCCATAACCGCACGCCAGAGTACGACGGTGTCTCGTTCGCTCAACCGGTAGAAGAAGCGTGCCGTACCCACAACCGCGCGCCAGAGTCTCACGACGCCTTGCTGCAGAATGCGATCCTCTACGAACAGGTTGACGGCCCGCGCCAATCGCAGCAGCCAATCCTCCGGACTGGTGTGCCCGACGGCGCTTGGTGCAGGCTTTGCGCGAGAAGGCTGCCTGCGCATCGTGAGCCACACTGCGAGGCGCAGAGGCGTGCCGATCAACAGCAGCCAGGCGAGCATGTCCTGACGTCCGGTGGCCCCAATGCCCAACGCTACACAGCCCAGCGCGGCGTTCATATGAACCGGCAGCTGTGACCAAGAGCGTCCGACCAAGAGTTGTCTGGTGACGGCGAGGATACCGATGCAGGCGATTCCAAGTGTTAGCGTGCCGAAGAGTGGATTCAGCGCCAAGAGCGGGGTGATCCGGTACAGAAGGTAGAGCCCCAGATTCGGCATCGCCACTCCGTAGAGCCACGCACCCGTCGGGGGCGACAGACCGTCCGCCGCTGCCTGCCAACGATGGAAGGGCCAGGCGCCGGTCTTGACCCAGACGGCTGTGAGCAGTCCCCCCACGACCCAGCCGTGTGGCGCGCCGGCGAGCCTTGTGCCGGCATCCAGCGCATCCGCGATCGCCAGAGTGCCGCCGGCGTCCATTAGTACGAGGATCGCGATGAGGAGGCCGACATCGGCGAGACGGAGGAACAGGTAGACTTCCCTGGCTTTGCGCATGCCGTTCCGTAGCCCCTCGGCGAGCGGCGCCAAGGCTATCCCCAGGCCGAGAATCTCCAGAGCACCATAGCGCGTGAGGAAGTCCCC
This sequence comes from uncultured Anaerolineae bacterium, assembly GCA_965602565.1. Lineage (GTDB taxonomy): Bacteria > Chloroflexota > Anaerolineae > B4-G1 > SLSP01 > PWVB01. The sequence continues at coordinate 1,838 of CBFCZM010000127.1, read as the reverse complement.
GGCAAGAAACGAGACGTTGGTCGCGGCCAGCGTGGCCAGGAGGAGCGCCAAGGCCATCCGGCTGGCCGGCGGCGAGAGCAGCAGCCCCAATAGCAGGACCGTGGCTGTCGCGAGTGCGGCCTGCCCTCCGAGTCCGCCGAGGTGGAGACTCATAGGTCCGGCCGGGGGCAGCCAGACAGGCAAGAGAAGTTCGTAATCCGGATACGCGAGCAGCCCGAGCAGGCTCAACGTCGTGATTCCGGTCAGCAACGTGGCCAAACGGCCCTGAAGAGATCTGTGTTCCAGGCGTTTGCCCGCTCCCAACAGAATGATGGTGCCGATCAGGGGTAGTGCCAGGGCTCCGACTAGCAGTGCTGCCAGCGCAAGGCTCACATCAGCCCCTGAGACGATTGAGGTCATCCACATCCCCCGATGGATAGTGACGATAGACGTTCACGATCAAAGCCAGCGCTGTGCCGATGAGGACCGACTCCACGATGAGCGCCGATATCACCATGGATTGGGCGAAGTGCGGATCATTGTTGAGGCGACCGGCGTGGATCAGCTCCAATGCGATGCCCTGGAGGACGATTTTGAAGCATATGACTTGCTTGATGATGCTGCGCTGCGTCAGGAGGCCGACAAGGCCCAGCACAAAGAGCAGAATGCCAAGTGACGTATTGACGAGATCAGTCCAGGGGGACAATGGTACGGGTATGTTCACGGGGAATCCTTTGGGTAGCCGGGCAGATTGGGTCGTGGTGGAGGGATCTCCTCGTTGCTGGGGAGGATGGCGGCGACACCCAGCGCGCCGGCAAAGATCAGGCCCACCTGCGTCAGAAGGTCCAGGGTGCGCCGTTCCCAGAACCACTCCCGGAAGGCTGCATCTTTGGGCTGCCGGCTCAGCTCCCCGGCAGGAACTTCGGCCACGAGCCATCGTCCGAGGAGCAGTCCGCCTGTTACCAGAGCGACGACGATGATCAACCACACTACGTGTTCGCGTCTCATGGGCGGCGAGGCCCCCTGGCTTCTGTCAGGCTGATGCCGATGATGAGGAGAATGCTGATGAGACCGGCGCCCACGCTCAGCTCAAAACCGGCGGCATAGGGGGCATTGAGGAGGAAGAACAGCATAGCCAGGGAAGCGCTACCCACGCCGAGGGCAACTGCTGACCGGATGAGGCTCCGCGCGCTTAACGCTACGACGGCAGCACAGAGGACGGTCAAGGCGAGTAGTCCATAGGTCAAGTTGGGCACACTGCGTCTCCACGTTCTAGGCTGACGTTGGCGCGCCAGCGTGATCTGGACTCTGGGCCTTGCGCTGGTTCAGCGCAGCGCCATCGCTGCCTGCGCGTGACCGCGCGTTGGTCAGGCAATCGGACTCGGATCTCTAGTGCCGAAGATGGCCTTAGCTGCAGTCCCTGCGCGAGCTGCTCACGCAGGGACTGCTTACGATCGTCGCCCAACCAAGGATCAGGAGTCCGGTTCTGGGTACCGGTGCTCCCGCCTTGCGTCTGACGGCCGACGGCCTATCTCGTTTCTGGTCGATAGGTAGCGGTCGTTTCCGATGCTACAAGCGTACGGACAGATAATCAGTTAGGTGCATCGTGTTCAGGGTCAACAGAGCATTGACCACCTGCAGAGTGTAGCATAGTGTGCGTGCGATGGCAAGCGTAACAAGACCACAGGGCTGTCGCGTTCGAAGTGAGCGCCCGGGAGACGGTAATCTGAGTGGGTCAGGTACCAACAAGTTCCAGAGAAACCGCCCACAGATTCGTGGGCGGTTTCTCTCTCAACAGGCTGCTCCGAAGTGGTGGTTCAGGGTTCCACAGGAGCCTCGATCTGCAACTCCAGAGTGAC
>CBFCZM010000126.1:0-7387 GCA_965602565.1 uncultured Anaerolineae bacterium | reverse complement strand
GGGCGATGGCCGAGGCGGCTCAGGAGTGATCCTCGATGACAGACGACCGCTATGCTGCCTTCATGGGCCTCGGCCCCAAACAGATTCCCCACCTGGAACACTGGTCCTGTCCCGACGCAGAGACTTACCTTACCGGCATTGACACCTACGAGCATCCACGTCTGTGCCGGCAGCGCTTGCAGGAGCTCTATCCTCAGCTGCGGCTGCCGGTCCCGGAGACCGATGATCCAAAGCCACGCCCGCGGTTCGAATCTGAGGGGATCTCCTCAGATCGCGAGCGGCATACAGTCCGATGGGGGGATGGCGAGACCGGTACATTCCAGCACGGTGAGGCGTTCTTCAGCTCGGCGGAGGAAGTGTTCGCGTTCAGCCCGCTGGCCAAGGGCGACTTCACTGATTGGGACCATGTCGTCGTAGACTGGGATTTCTCCAGTGAGGAGGCTGTCTACCAGCGTCTACGGCCCAACTACCCCGCGGAGTGGGGGGATACATCACCTGCCGGTGTGGCGTCTGAGGTGGGTTTCTACAACACGACCTTCATGTGGCCGTTGCTGACCTTTGGCTGGGAGCTATTCCTGGAGACGTGCCTGGATCCGCGGTTCGAACCTGTGATGAATGAGTTCGCGGAGATCAACCGCCGCGTCTTCCGGGCCTTCGCGCGTTTGCCCGTCAACTTCGTCGTCTGCCACGACGACATCGTCACGGCACAGGGCCCGGTGTGCAGCCCCCGGTGGATGCACAAGTATGTCTTCCCGCGCTATGAGGAGTACTGGAGCCTGTTGAGGGAAGTCGGCAAGCACGTGATCTTCATGGCAGACGGCTGTATGGATGCCTACGCCGAAGATGTGATGGCCTGTGGTGCGATCGGCATGATCAGCGAGCCCTACACGAACTACAAGGCCCTGGCCCGCAGGTACCGCGACTGCTTCCTGGCAGGCGAGGGCGATAACCGCGTGCTGATGCGCAACGATCCTGCGGAGATACGTGCTATGGTGGAGAGCATGGTTGAGACAGGGCGTATGTCAGGAGGGTATATGATGTGTGTCGGCAACCATATCCCCTGGAATGTGCCGCCCGACGCGATCAAGCGCTACCTGGATCTGTCGCAGGGACTAGCGCACCGATAGTCTCTTCGTGCGGGACGGTGCGCCGGTATTCGCTGGGCGTCATTCCACTGTGCTTTCTGAAGACGAACGAGAAGTAGGCCGCGTCGTTGAATCCGGTGTCCATCGCGATCTGGGTGACGGAACGATCCTGGGTCTTCAGTAGTTCGCGCGCTCTGGCGATGCGCACCTTCTGCAGGTAGTGCATCGGGCTGACTCCGGTGGTGTTCTTGAAGTGCCGGATCAGGCTCCGTTTCGAGACCATTGAGACCTCTACGAGCTGCTCGAGCGCGAGTGCTTCGTCGAAGTGGATGTTCATATAGCCGATGGCCCGGGCGACCGGCATCACCCGTGTCAGTGGTCCGGCATCCTCTGAAAAGCGCCGGCAGTAGAAGAGCAGCAGCTCGATGAAGAGGTTCTCCACCATAATGCTCCGTCCATCGTAGTCGCTGTTCCGCTCGTGCTGCAGCCGTGCCACGAGCGATGTCGCCTGGCTGATCTGCTCCGGGGTCAGGATGAGCCGTCCTGAGAATCCCCGCACTGACCGGTAATAGGGCTCCAGGGTGACCAGCCCATGGAAGCCGGTGACAAGCTCAAGATCGGTCCGGAAACGTTCCAGCATACGGTCCTTGAAGAGGATATTGTAGATCGCCAGCTTGTCAGTGTCGGCATAGCCATGGGGCGTGTAGGGCGGGATGATGAAGACATCCCCTACTGTGATGGGATAGCGCTCCGACCTGAAGATGTGGGTGCCGCTGCCCTCGACGACCATCACCAGCTCGATGAAGGTGTGCATATGATGGCTGAGATCTGCCTGCTGTGCCAGATGGATCTCCAGCGGGATAACAGGATCAGAAAATAGGGTGTCGCTAAGGATCTCTCGTTGCTCGCTCATTTGGAGACATTGTAGCGTTCGTTCCAGCTTTGGCAATTCTCTTATGGAATTGGACACTAGGCTTAATGTAATTGTCCTATTCTTATGGTAATCTTGGTTCATGCTGATATCAGGAGGAGACTATGACGTCTAGGAAGAAGCTTCCCAACATCGTGCTGCTGGGAATTGACTCGCTGCTCGCAGATCACATGAGCTGCTACGGTTACGACCGGCTTACCACGCCGCATATCGATCGGTTTGCCCAAGAGGGCACGCTCTTCGAGCGGTACTACAGCCCTCACATCCCGACGACCAGCGGCTATGCCAACATGCTCACCGGCATGGACGTCTTCAATACCCAGGTCGTGGCCCTGCGCCACAAGGGTGAGATGCGTTCCGAGGTGCGAACGCTGCCCGAGATCCTTGGGGACTTCGGGTACACCAGCACCTGTGTCGGCTTCAAGGGAAACCCCGCCTCCCGCGGCTTCGACACTTACCTGCAGTTCAGCGGCTGGGGACCCGGCGAGGACGGTCGTTCTCACAAGGCTGAGTGTCTCAATGAGGTCGCGATCCCCGAGCTAGAGCGGCTGGCGGACGGCGATGAGCCCTTCCTGCTCTTCCTGCGTCATATGGATCCGCACTCTCCCTATCTCCCCCCAGGCCCCTTCGAGCGGATCTTCTACCACGGCAACGAGTGCGACCCCGATAACCGATCGATGGATCCCGTTATGGCCTTCAAGCCTTTCCGCGATTACTTCGCGGAGTGGATGCCTGACGGCATTTCCGATAAGGACTACGTGATCGCACAGTATGACGGTGCTATCGCCTACATGGATGCCGCGATCCAGAATATCTTCAGGGCGCTGGAAGCGCGCGGCATGCTGGATGAGACCGTCATCATCGTGACCGCGGACCACGGCGAGACGCTCTATGACCATGACTGCTACTTCGACCACCACAGCATCTACGACGTGACGCTGCACGTGCCGATGATCATCCGCTATCCGGGCAAGGTCCCTGCGGGCAACCGTGTGGGCGGCTTCTGCCAGCAGTACGATCTGGTGCCGACGCTGATGGAGCTGCTTGAGCTGGATCCCGGCATTGACTTCGACGGCGAGAGCCTGATGCCTATGGCGCGCGATGAGGTGGTCTCGCACGGGAGCGAGTTCTACCTGACCGAATGCACCTGGATGCGCAAGCACGGTTGGCGCACGCCGGAATGGAAGATGATCGTGGCACTGGAGCCCGATTTTCACTTCAAGCCCCAGGTTGAACTCTACAATCTCGTGGAAGATCCTGATGAGAACAATGACCTGGCGGAGAGTGAGCCGGGCGTGGTCGATCTGCTCCGCGGTCGGATGGAGCGCTGGATCGCGCAACGTGAGGACGAAACCGGTCTGCCGAACCCGATCTACCACCAGGGCGACTGGCACGGACACGAGGGCGTAGGCGCTTTCAAGACCTCGCAGCAGGCCTATGACACGCTGCACATCGGCGACCCCGGGCAGGCTGCCAGATTACAGGCGGGCAACACGGAGCCTGAAGCGGACCAGGTTGAGGGCAGGGCCGATGAGCCGGCTGAGGGTGAACCCGAGGGTGGACCCGAGGCCAAGGAACAGGATACAGAGGAGTAGGGTACCAGGGGATCAAGCAAGACGGGAAACGGCACCAAGGGAGAGCGTACTGAGGACAAGGTATCAAGGAATATGGGAGACCGGAGCGCCGGCAAAGCCTGATTGCCTATGTGGGCATTCTGGCCCCTATCCCTGATCCCCTTGTCCCCCTTTCTTCATTTCAACTACTACAAGGAGTGAGGCACATGGCACTGAGAGTTGGCTTGGTTGGTATGCGCGGGATCGGCAATATACACGCTCGAGCCCACGCGGCGGACGATCTATCGGATCTGGTGGCAGTCTGCGATGTTGTTGAGGAGCGGGCAGATGCGGCGGCGGAGAAGTATGGCGTGCCGGCCTATTACAGCCTGCGCGATATGCTGCGCAATGAGGATCTGGACGTCGTCGATGTGACGACGGGCGGCTATGAGAACGGCAGTTGGCACTTCAATCCTGCTATGGAAGCCCTGGAAGCCGGGAAGCACGTTTTGGTGGAGAAGCCTATCTCCAATGATATCGGTGAGGCGCGCCAGCTTGTGGACAAGGCCTTCAAGGCCGATCTCTACCTGGGCTGCAACCTGAACCACTATTTCACTCCACCGGCGGATAAAGCCCGCGAGCTCATGGACACCGGGCAGATCGGCGAGTTGGTCTACTGTGTGCACAAGATGGGGTTCCAGGGCGGTGAGTACACCTACAATTACTCCCGCGCACCGCGCTCGGACGGGTTCCCCTACTTCCACGTGAAGGCGTTCCTGCACCATCCCTTCAGTATCATGCGCTATTTCTGCGGCGATGTGACCCATATCCAGGCGTTCTTCGATCGCCCGAGCTATCGTAAGGCCGCAGGGGATCTGATGATGTCGATCAACAGCATCCATATGCGTTTCCAGAATGGCGCGGTAGGCTACCTGCTTAGCCAGCGCGGGGATGCGACGTTCGGCTTGGGCGGTTGGTGGAGCGTTGAGGTCGCCGGTACGCGCGGCACGTTCTGTATCGAGAACTGCATCGAAAAGCTCACCTTCTTCCCGTCACCGGGTGCCGAGGGGGCCGCGATGCCGGAGAACTTGGTGTTGGGTGCTGCGCCTGAGCCGGTTGTGTTCAATTCGGGCATCACGGATTTCAGCGGGACCTTCCCACTCCGGATTCACGCCTTTCTTGAGGATGTGAGGAACGGTGTGGCCAAGGACAAGGTCCGTGCCTCGGGCCGGGACGCCCTGGCGGCGCTGGAGTACACCTGGGCCGCGATGCAGTCGTATGAGTCCGGCGGCGAGTTGGTGCAGCCACATCCCCTGCCCACCGTCCACGGCGACCCCACGCTGCTGGCATAGCAGGAAGCCCTGTTGCGGCGGCGGCCAACTCGGAAGTTGGGCGCTGCCGCAGCGACACCGGCTGGAGGACACAACTATGTCTTTGATCATTGTCATCGGACGTGGCCATTCAGGAACGCGGGCCATTTCGCACACGCTGTACGCCAGCGGCGTCTTTATGGGCGAGAACCTGAATCGTTCAGGGGATCTCGTGCCGGCGGCGGACATGTACGAAGCCTGCCGGGTTTTTGGTAAGTATGTGACCTGGGAGGGTGATCTCAACTGGAACTGGGATGCAGCGATGCAGGCGGAGATACCCGATGAGTTCGGTGATCTGGTGGAAGCTTATCTCCGGACCGTCTTGGCGAGTTCGTCCAAGCATAGGGGCTGGAAGCTTCCCGAAACGACGCTGGTCCTCCCCTGGATCGTTCGCCGGTTCCCCGACGCCAAGTATGTTCTTTGGACCCGGAATCCCCGTGACTGCATCCTCGGCGGCCATATCACTGACGATCTTCGCGACTTCGGTGTCGTGTACCCGGAGACGGAAGAACTACGACGCCGTCGCGCCATCTCGTGGAAATACCAGTATGACCTGATAGCTGCGACGCCGAAACCTGAGAGGTGGCTTGAGGTCCGCTTCGAGGACTTCGTCAGACATCGTGACGAGACAGTGATCCGTCTAGAGGAGTTCCTGGGGATCGAGTTGGCCAGGATCCCAGTTCGCCCGGAGGCCGTCGACCGCTGGAAGTTGGACAACGGCGCCAACTACTACGATTTCCTCGAGCCTGCGATGACCCGCTATGGGTATGAGATCCCTATGCCGGATGAAGTACCTGTCGAGTCTTAGGGGAGCCGCACTGGGGTGCGGCGGACCCATTCGGTATGAGGCTTCGGTGCCGGATGAAGTATCTGCCGAGGCCCTGCGCGCGCGCAATCTGTAACTGACAACGCGAACTCAGAAGTTCGTTACAACTGACAACTGGTAACTCGCAATTGGAGGCTGATGATGCTTAGAGTAGCTGTGATCGGTATGGGCCCGATTGGAAACCGCCACGCGAAACTCCACAAAGAGGATCCGCTGGCCGAATTGGTGGGTGTCTGCGACATTATCAAGGAACGCGCGGACGCTGCGGCTGAGAGCTACGGCGTGCCTGCCTTCTATGATGCGCAGGAGATGCTGGATGCGCTGTCGCCGGACGTGTGCAGCATCACTACCGCCGGTGTTGAGAACGGCAGCGATCACTATGAGCCGACCCTGCAGGCATTCGAGGCCGGCTGCCACGTGCTGGGTGAGAAGCCCATCTGCAATGAGATCCCCAAGGCCGAGGAGATGGTGGCCAAGGGCAAGGCAAAGGGCCTGTGCTACGGTGTTGATCTGAACCACCGGTTCACCGAATCGGCCATAATCGCCAAGCGCTGGCAGAGCGAAGGCCGCCTGGGACATCTGCTCTTCGTCAATATGGCGATGTGGATCATGAACCCGAATGAGAGTTCACCCTACTACATGATCAAGTCGCTGCATCCCCACACAGTCGATGTGATGCGCTACTTCTGCGGAGACGTGGTGGCTGTGCAGTGCTTTGCCACGAAGGCCCCCGGCCGCAAGATCTGGTCGACGGCGTCCTTCAATATGCAGTTCAAGAATGGTGCAGTCGGCACCCTCAGTGGTTCCTATGACATCGAGCGCGGGCATCCGATGGAGCGCTGTGAGGTGACCGGCACCAAGGGACGCTTTGTGCTGGAGGACATGTGGCGCCAGGTCACGCTCTACTCGGCGGGGGATTTTGAGAAGCGCCAGTACACCAACCCGGTCTTCGGCGGGCACCGCGATTTCGAGGACACCTTCCGCAACCGCATCCACAAGTTCCTGCAGCAGGTCACCGATGGTGCCTCTCCCGACGAGATCGATGCCTCGGGGGCGGATGGGCTTGCGGCGCAGAAGGTGCTTCAGGCCGCGATCGATTCCCTGGAAACCAAGTCAATCATCGCCCTGGAGTGAGGCATGACTACCCCAATTGGTATCGGGATCATCAGCTTTGCCCACGGTCACTCGCAGGCGTACTGCCGGCGTATGGCCACCTACGACGACGTGCGGCTGGTATCTTGCTGGGATGACAATGAGACTCGTGGGCGTGAAGTGGCCGGCGCCTACGGGATGCGCTTTACGCCGCACCTTGAGGACGTCCTCAACGAACCGACGATTCAGGGCGTGATCGTGACGTGCGAGACGAACCGTCACGCCGAGATGGTCGCCGCCGCTGCCGGTGCCGGCAAGCATATCCTCTGCCAGAAGCCGATGGCGCTGACGCTGGCGGATTGTGATCGGATGGCCGGGGCCGCCGATCGGGCCGGTGTCAAGTTCATGATGGCCTACCAGATGCGCCACGATCCGTCGAACCAGAGAATCAAGGAACTCGTCGAGAGCGGCGTCCTGGGGCGGATCAGCCTGCTGCGCCGCCGCCATTGCATCCCCGTGCTCTTCAGCGA
>CBFCZM010000125.1:0-7413 GCA_965602565.1 uncultured Anaerolineae bacterium | reverse complement strand
GGCAACTGCGCCACGACGTCGCGCACCATCTTCATAGTTTCCTGTTCCTCAGCTTTGTGATCCGGCGCCGGGAAGGCCCCCGCCAGCTTGGAGATCCAGTCCAGGATCTCATCCAATGGCTGCGCTATGCGCTCGGATGACCAGTCATATGATAGATTGACCGTGACGCGGTATAACCAGGGCTTGAGCGGACGATCCGTATCGATCGAGGTTGCGTATGTGAAAAGACGGACAAAGCATTCCTGGAGGATGTCCTCAGCCGCGTGCTCATCTCGGGTCACCGCTAGAGCAGTCCGGTAAACCAGCTGCTTATGGTGTTTGAAAAGCACTCCGAGAGCCCCTGGATCCCCGCGCTGAAGACGTCTGACCAATGCAGCTTCGTGGCTCTGGTTCGGCTCGATATAGGTACATCTACTAGTAGATACTCTATCCGACTTCATCAGGTTCACCCAAGTCTTGTTGGCTTTCTTCCAGGAGCTGCCGATCCTGCGGTGAAAGAGCCCCGCTGCCCAATAGGTCGGGTCGCCGTCCGAGTGTGCGTCCGAGTGACATCTTGCGCTGCCAGCGGGCAATCTCCGCGTGATTCCCTGATCTGAGCACTTCCGGCACGGACCACTCCTCGAAGATCGCCGGACGTGTATACTGCGGGCCTTCCAGTAGCCCGGAGGTATAGGAGTCGTCGTGGGCGCTGTTAGCCGCTCCCAGCACACCTGGGACGAAGCGTGCGACAGCGTCGACGATCACCATGGCAGCCAGTTCACCCCCGGTGAGTACATAGTCGCCGATCGATATTTCCTCGGTGACCAGGTGTTGGCGCACACGCTCGTCCACGCCTTCGTAGTGCCCGCAGAGGAGGGCGATCCTTGGTTGCTGCGCCAGCTCCTGAGCGATCGCTTGTGTGAATGTGCGTCCTTGCGGTGAGAGCAGTATGACCGGCGCCTCCGTGGCCCCAAGCGTCGACCTGACAGCTCTGAAGATCGGCTCCGGTTTCATCACCATCCCTTGACCTCCCCCATAGGGCAGATCATCCGTCATCTGGTGGCGATCTAGAGCGTAGTCGCGGATCTGGTGAAGGATGATCGTAAGGGTGCCACGTTCCTGCGCACGCTTCAGGATACTCTCCTGTAGCGGCCCCAGGAACATTGCTGGGAATAGGGTGAATACGTCGATCCGCATCTCCGGCAATTCTATCATGCCTCGCTCTATGATCAAGGGCTTGGCTTGCACAGCCAGGGCGTACGCGTCTCGCCAGCTGCCGGGCGCAGGTTGTCATCCTGAACGGGTTTTGCTGCCAAGTCACCGGACAAGACGGCATAGTGAAGGACCCTGCGAACCCCTAGGGTTCGCTGATGCTGAAACGCTGGCGTCAGGGTCACAAGATCCCTGGTTTGCGCTGTTCTGAATATAGATTGTGTACTAGAGCCACTCGGGATGACAGTAGCTGCGCCGATCTAGCTGAGATGCGTACGCCCTGCTTGCACGGCGGCGTGCCCGGATGTCAGTCGTGGTCGAACCTAGCCGGCGCGGGCCCAGAGGGCAGCGGCGAGTTCCCGCGAGCGCGCTGTGATGGCTGCTTCGTCCAGTGTCAGGAGACGGCGCCGGTGCATGAGCAAGCGCCCGGCACTCATCGTGGCGGTGATGGCAGAAGCCTCATAGCCGAAAATCACGTGCCACGGTAGATTGCCGGCGGTGAGCGGGGTAGTGGGGTGATAGTCGATCAGAACCAGATCGGCGACGGCGCCGGGGGCCAGGACGCCGAGCTGCTGCGGCCAGAAGATCCGCGCCAACACGGCATTGGACTCGTAGGCCATACGGATCACGAGGTCAGCAGGCATTGCGCGCGGATCTCGCTGTACCAGCTTGTGGGTGAGGTAGGCCATCTTCATCTCTGCGACCATATTGTTGGAGAAGCCATCGTTCCCCAGTGCGATTCTCACCCCCTGATCCAACATTGCTTCGACATGGGCGAAGCCCACGGCGTTGTTCATATTCGATCGCGGCTGGTGCGTGACCCAGGTGCCGGTCTCCGCAAGCAAAGCGATTTCCGCGGCGTCGACGTGGACGGCGTGAGCGACGATGGTCTGCGGGCCCAGAATGCCGGCGGCGCCAAGTCGTGCGATGGCACGCAGACCTGATCTGGCCAAGCTGTCCTCGACATCGGCGATACCCTCGGCACCGTGGATGTGAAAGCCACAGGGGTGACCGTCACGCGCCAGGTCGGCCGCTGCTGCGACAGCAGCAGCCAGCGTGGCATCGCTGAGGGTCAGTGAGGCATGCAGCCCGAAGGAGGCGGCCAGTTGCGGATGAGGTCCCTGCTGCATACGGCGCAGGAAGCGCACGTTTTCGGCGATGCCGGCCTGTGCCCGTTCAGGCCCATCGCGGTCCGAAACCTCGTAAGCCAGCGAAGCGCGGATCCCTGACTCGAGCACGGCATCCGCGATGACGTCGAGAGAGCCATCAATGGCATTCGGTCCGGCGTGATGGTCGATGAGCGTCGTTGTGCCGTGACGGATGGCATCACTCAGGCAGACCAGCGCGGAATAGCGCACATCCTCGAGGGTCAGCTGCTTGTCGAGGCGCCACCACAGCCGCTCCAGTATCTCGGTGAAGCCAGCAGCCGGGGAACCGGGATAGGCCCAGCCTCGCGCGAACGCGCCGTAGAAGTGGGTGTGTCCACAGAGGGCGGCGGGCATCGCCAGTTGCCCCTCTGCGTCCAGCCGTTCTTCCTCGGGGTACCGTGTTGCCAGTGTCTGTGTATCGCCGATGGCCTCAATCAGGTGACCGCGGACCAGAATGGCCCCATCCTCGATCAGCTGGGGTTCTGTGCCCAGTGTGGCTATCGTCGCGTGTGTGATGAGCAATTCGCTCCCCCTTTGCGCTACCGAAACCGTGGGTCTTCCTCCAACACACGCCTGAGGCCTTCCTTCCAGGCAACTTCTGGCTGATAGCCCAGGACTTTCCGGGCCAGATTGAGATCTGCCCTCAGCCTTGACACGCCGCCGCTGCCAACGGGGCTGTAGAGGGTGTTGCTGGACGCGTGAGTCTGGGCCAGGATTTCCTCAGCCAATTCCTTGATGGAGACCTCAGTGCCACTCCCCACATTGATGGTGGCGTGGTTGATGTCATCGGCAGTCAGGGCGGCCACCAGGGCGCGGACGACATCGCTGACGTATACAAAGTCGCGCGTCTGTTGTCCGTTGCCGAAGATGACCAGCGATCCGCCGCCCAGGGCCTGGCTCAAGAACCGTGGGATAACGGGGGTATGAGAGGGCAACAGCGGCTGCCCTGGCCCATATGCGTTGAAGATACGCAGGGCGATCGTGGTCGTGCCCCAGAGTGCACCAATGGTGTGGATGTAGTGTTCAGCGGCAAGCTTGCTCACGGCATATGGCGAGAGTGGGTTGGGCTTCGCGGTTTCTGAGATGGGCTGTCTGGCTTGATCGCCGTACACGGCGCCGGATGAGGCGAAGATCAAGCGCGGAATCCGCACATCGCGCATGGCCTCAAGCAGCGCTACCGTGCCGCTGACATTGACGTCGTTGTATTCTCGTGCGTACAGGATGGACTCTGCTACAATCACGCGAGCGGCCAGGTGATAGACGCACTCCACGCCCTGAAGCAGTGTCCACAGCTTGGGACGATCCATGATGGTGCCGCGATGAAACAGAACTTCAGGTTCAAGCCGACTTGGGTCGCCGGCGCTGAGATCGTCCAGGACAAGGACTTCGTGGTTCTTGGTGATGAGGACATTGGCAAGAGCGCTTCCCAGGAAGCCGGCGCCGCCTGTTATCAGTATTCTCACACTGCCTCCGGTCTGCTGTAGTGGTACGCTGATTCTAGCAGATCTTGCGGTTTCCGCATGATCTTGCTCAGCTGTCGTTTAGCGCTATGATTTGGGCGCGATGTCAGGCTACCGGGATTGTCAGCTTTTCCCCCAGTGGCCCCGGGAGGATTATGAGTCCACGCAAGTCCGTGAAAGAGAATATCGCTCCGCCCGAACAAGCTTATCTGGTGGGGGTGGAGTGGAAAGAGATTCCCAAAGGGCGGTATGTGCCCGGTGATTGGCCGGTTGAGGAATCTATGGTTGAGCTGACCCGTTTGGCCAGCACGGCGGGTCTGGAAGTGGTCGGCTCCACGACTCAGAGACGGCAGCGCCCCAACCCGGCGACGTTTATTGGCACCGGCAAGGCTGAGGAGATCGCTGACGATGTGCGCTCGCGGAAGGCCGACGTGGTTGTGTTTGATGACGAGCTGGCACCGCGTCACCAGCGGGAGCTGGAGCGCATCTTTGGCAGCGACGTGAAGGTGATCGATCGCACCGGGCTGATTCTGGACATCTTTGCCCAACATGCTCGCACGCGGGAAGGCGCGCTGCAGGTCGAGCTGGCTCAGTACGAGTACCGGTTGCCACGCCTGACGCAGACGTGGACCGAACAGGCATTGACCCGCCAGGCCGGCGGTCGCGCCGGCGGAAGCACCGGGGGCGTTGGTCTGCGCGGTCCTGGTGAAACCAGGTTGGCGATGGATCGATTCGTGATTCGCCGGCGCATTGCGCAGATCAAGCACCAGCTAGAGGAAGTCCGGTCTGCGCGTTCGCGGCAGCGACAACAGCGGCACCGCGAGGGCCTGCCGACGGTTGCCCTGGTGGGATATACCAATGCCGGCAAATCCACGCTGCTCAACACTCTGAGTGGGTCAGACATCTACGTGGCCAACCAGCTGTTTGCCACGCTCGATCCCACGACCCGCCGTGTCACGCTACCGGGTGGAGCTGTGGTCCTGTTCACCGACACTGTTGGCTTTATCCAGAAGCTGCCAACCGACCTCATTGCGTCGTTCCGTGCGACGCTGGAAGAGGTGCGGGATGCCGATCTCCTGGTGCACTTGATCGACGTCAGCCATCCCCATGCTATGGATCAGGCGCGCACTGTTTACGCGACCCTCAGGGAGATCGGCGCTGATGAGCTACCGATCATCAATCTGCTGAACAAGATTGATCGTTTTCGGGATCCCGAGGCCGCTTGCGCCTCGTTGTATGATCTGCCGGATAGCGTCGCCGTATCGGCGCTGACTGGCTATGGGCTGGAGAACGTCCTGGCAGAGATTGAGGCTGTTCTGGAATCAGATAGGTGCCGTATCAGAGTGCTGCTACCGTTCGATCGTGGCGATTTGGTAAGCCTTATCCACGAACGAGGCCTTATTGAGGAGGAGACCCATCAGAGCGAGGGAACCTACGTGGAGGCGCTCGTACCGGATCATCTCTTGTCGGAGCTGGCCGAATTCGCGACGAGGCCCGGCAACGAGTAACCTGATATGAGCCACTGGCGCAAACAGCAGCATCTGGATCGCTACTTCCGTATGGCCAGGAAAGAGGGCTACCGTGCGCGCTCTGCCTACAAGCTGCTGCAGATCCAGGAGAAATACCAGATTATTCGCAAGGGTAACATCGTCATCGATCTGGGGGCGGCGCCCGGGTCGTGGTGCCAGGTTGTGGTCAAGATCATCGGTGCACGAGGCCGGACAATCGCTCTGGATCTGCAGCCGATTGAGCCGATCGACGGGGTGACAGTGCTCCAGGGGGACATGACCGATCCCGAGGTGCAGGCCAAGGTTATTGAGACCGCGGGACGCAAGGTCAATGTTGTGCTCAGTGATGCGGCACCCTCAACCACTGGAGTCAAGCTCCGGGATCACGTGATCTCGATAGAGCTTGCCCGCGCAGCCTTCGAGGTCGCGCAGAAGCTGCTGGTGTCCAATGGCAACATGGTCCTCAAGGTGTTCGAGGGCGAGGATCTACCGCAGTTGATACGCGACGTCAAGCGGGTCTTCCGTCCCGTCAAAGTGCACACGCCACCGGCGACCCGCAACGAAAGCTGGGAATCGTTCATCGTCGCACGGGGCTTCAAGGGCGGGCGATAGTGCCGGCCACGCCATCGTCGCTATGATCCCAGAATCTCTCCGCTTGCGCAACTTCCTGTCCCACCGGGAGACGGATCTCGACCTTCGTGGGGTTCATCTCGCCAGCCTGGTGGGCGAGAACGGCGCCGGTAAGTCGGCGCTCCTGGATGCGATGACGTGGGCGGTGTGGGGCCGGTCGCGCGCGCCGCACGGTCACGATGATGACCTGGTCTACCACGGCGAGTCAGCGCTGGAGGTCGAGTATCTGTTCAGAATGCCGTATCAGGACGGCACTGAGCATCGCTGTCGCATTCTGCGCCGCCGTGAGCGGCGTGGTCGCCGCTCTGTCAGGTCGGTGCTGGACTTCGAGATCGAAACCGAGGGTGGATGGCGCATCCTCACCGCCGACAACATCCGCGAAACGCAGCGGCGCATCGTGGATTATCTTGGCCTTGACTACGATACGTTCATCAACTCCGCCTATCTGCGGCAGGGCCACGCTGATGAGTTCACCGTTCAGTCCCCCGGACAGCGAAAGCAGGTGTTGAGTACTGTCTTGGGCCTGGATCGCTGGGTTGAGTATCAGGATCGTGCTCGCGTGAAGCTGTCCGCCGTTCAGGGGCAGTTGAAAGCGGTTAACCGGCGGCTGGACGAGACGGAGGCCGAGCTGGCGCGTCGTCCGGAGTTCGAGGCACAGTTTGAGCAATCAGAGGCTGAGGCCGCCGTGGCTGACGCTGCTTTGCAGCAAGCGCAGACCGAGGCAGATGAACTTACCAGAGTGCGCGAGCAGGCGTCTGCCCTCCGGCGCCGTTTGGACGATCTCGATCGCCGGTACGGAGAAGCCGAGCGTGAATTGGCCGCGCTTGCTTCCGATCAGGAAGCCCACCAGGAACAGCTCACCTACTACCGGCGGTTGGTCGATCGCGCTTCGGAGATCGAATCCCAGTACCGGGCCTACCAGGATGCCCGGGCGGAGGAACGGGCCTTCGGCCAGAAGCTGAGCCAGGCGGCCCAACTGCAGACGGAGAGGTCGGGTCTTGAGGCTCAGGTCGCTGCGGCCCGCGACGCACTGTCCGTGCAGCTCCGCGCTCTGGAGCGTGAGGAGACACGCCTGGAGCGCGCGGTTCGAGATGCTTTGACGCCTCTCGAGCGGGAGTTGAGCGACCTCAGAACTCAGGTGGCGTTGCTCTCCGAGCGGTTTCCCGGCGAGCGGGCGGCTGAGGAGTTGCAGGTCACTGCAGCGCGCGTTGCTGAACTGGACGCTGCGACTGGGGAGTTGGACGGCGCCCGCGAAATGTTGCAGCAGAACGAAGTCGAACAGAGCCGGCTTGACGAGCGGAACCGGCAGCTGCGGGACAATATGGCGGAGATCAAAGCACGGCTCGACGCGCTAGCCGAGTCCAGGGCTGACTGCCCTCTGTGTGGACAGCCGCTCTCGCCCGACCACCACCAGCGCGTGCTGGCCGAGATTGAGGCTGAGGGCACGGTTATGGGCGACGAGTTCCGCACCAATCG
>CBFCZM010000124.1:0-7430 GCA_965602565.1 uncultured Anaerolineae bacterium | reverse complement strand
ACAGCCCAGTGCCGAGAATTCGAGCCACAGTGGGGGCCGAGATCTCCAGCAGCAGCACCACGCCGCCGAGCAGCAACGTGAGGACGGAGTAGACGTGCCCGATCGCATCCCACAGTTCCTCGGGATCGTCACCTCGGGCGTAGTCAGAGAAGACCGGAACGAGCGCAGCACTGAGCATGCCGCCGACGAGCTGGTCGTAGAGCATCGTCGGTACTTGAGAGGCCACATCGAACGCACTCACCGCGCCGCCAGCGCCGAAGAAGTACGACTTGACCATCTCGCGGACGAGGCCCAGTGCTCTACTGACCACGTTCCCTATGGATATTAGGGCAGCTGCACGGGTTACCCGTTGCGCCTCGCTTGAGAGTCCCCCTTTTTCAGTCATTGCAGTGTGGGATTTTACTTTCTTTTGGGCGCGTGGCAAGCAAGGTCCACAAAATCTACTGCCCGGCGAGGGGTTTTCCCCACCCGGGCAGTAGATTCTGTGAGCTCTGCCAGATCCGGCCTAATCGTGCATCCCGGCGAGGGCATCCTCTTCGCGAGCTACGCGTATGCCTTCCTCGATGTTCACGGAGCGCAGCAATAGGATGCCGACGATGAAAAAGAAGATAAGGCTGAGAATCGCCGGGCGGCTGCTGCCAAAGATGGCCACAGCTGCGGCAAAAAGCAGCGGACCCAAGATCGCCGAAAACTTCTCCATCACGCCGAAGAGGCCGAAGAATTCGCCACTCTTTGCTGCCGGCGATAGGCTGGCATAGAGACTGCGGCTCAGCGCCTGGCTGCCGCCTTGCACAACGGCCACCATCCACGCCAACAGCCAGAACTCTACCACCGAGTTCAGGAAGTATCCCCACACAGCAATAACGGCGTAGACAATCAGCGACAGGATGATGCTGCGCCGTGTGTCGAGTGTAGCCGCAAGTCTGGAGAACAACGGACGGCCCAGCAGAAATGCCAGAACCACCCCGACAATTTCCACCGCGGCGATCACACCCAGGATGGTCCCGATGCCCGGGTCAGCGAGGAGTTTCCCGCCGAACATGCCCGTCATGGGTAGGGCTACCAGATTGTAGAGGATGAAGGCCAGATACTGCGGACGGCGCCGCTCTGATTTGCTGGGCAGCCGGCCGAAGATCAGGCTGAAGGGAATCCCCACGAACTGCACCAGCAGAAGTGCCAACACCAGCTGGACCGTGTCGAATCCCAATTCGGCGCCATAGATGCTGGCAACGCCAATGATCGTACCGATGGCGTCATTGTAGATGAGGAAAGCCACGAGGTACTTGAACAGTTCTTTGTAACGCCGGATGTCACCCAGCACCTCCTTCAGCCGCCGAAAGCTGACGGAGATGACAGTCTCGCCGGGTGCCAACTGCACCGACGCCGAAGGCGGCTCGGCGACCCGCCTCAGGACCGGGATGGAGAAGACCGCCCACCAGACAGCCACGCTCAGAAACGAAAGGCGGGAACCCCAATTGCCCGGAAGCATGAAGATCATCCCCGCGTTGACAGCTAGCAGAATCCCGCCACCTAGGTAGCCCAACGCATATCCCCTAGCCGAAACACGGTCTAGCTCCTCACTGCTGGAGGCCACATGTGGCAGCAGCGCGTCATAGAAGACATTCGCGGCGGTAAATCCGATGCGCGCCATGACGAAGAGGATCGATGCCAGGAGCCAATCTCCGTAGTCCACCAGTACAAGCAGCCCGGTACCAACAATGCCCACGGTGGCAAAGATCGTCAGAAACTGCTTTTTTCGCCGAGCAACGTCAGAGACAGTGCCCAGAATCGGTGAAAGTATCGCCACAACCAACAGCGACAAGCTCAGGCCCAAACTCCAGTATGCAGTCGCGGTTGATTTCGAGGGTAACGTGCTGCCCGCTACTTGGCTGTAGTAGACCGGCAGCACCGCTGCCATGATCGTCGTCGCGAAGGCTGAGTTGGCCCAGTCGTACATACACCAGGCACTGATAACTTGCTGCTTTGTGAACGTCTTGCCCCCACTGATCATGTGTCCCCTCCTATGTGGATGTGACAAACAGCCTAGAGTATGTTTGCTGGATCGATATCCACAATCCATCCTGGAGGGATATCGACAGGCCGAAGGAAGTCCGCGGGGGCTACGCTGCGCAGCAGTATCTGCCACCGGTAACGGCTGCGCACCCGCGCGAAGAAGGCGGGTGCCGGCCCGATTATGTCGGTCGTCGGCAATCCCTGTGAGACCAGGACCTGCCGCAAGACGCCGGCCAGAGCCCCCGCGTCCTGCCGCGCCTTGACCGGATCCTGACTGGCGGTGACCAGCCGCGCCATACGCATCGCGGGAGGGTAGGCGGCCCTGCGCCGGAAGGCCAACTCACGCTCAGCGAAGGCCTCGTAATCGTGTGCCGCGGCCAGCTGGACTGCATAGTGGTCGGGATGGTAGGTCTGGACGACCACCTGACCGCCGAGAATACCCCGGCCCGATCGTCCGGCGACCTGCGCCAGCAGCTGGAAGGTCCGCTCCGCCGCGCGGAAGTCCGGGAGATTGAGCGCCGTGTCCGCCGTGATCACCCCCACGACCGTCACTTTCGGTATGTCCAGGCCGCGGGCCACCATCTGGGTTCCCACCAGGATATCCACATCACCGCGGACAAACTGGCCCATGATCACGCTGTGCGCGCCACGTGAGCGTGCGGTATCGCGATCCCAACGCAGGATGCGTGCATCCGGCCAACGTTCCCCGACGCGGGACTCCAGGCCCTCGGTCCCCAGGCCAAAGGCGCGCACACGATGAGAACCACAGGCGGGACAAACGTGGGTAAGCTTGCGCCGGTAGTTGCAGCGGTGGCACACCAGAACAGCGGCCTTCCGATGCTGCGTCAGAGGGATATCACAGCGCGGGCATTGTGCCACCCAGCCGCAATCACGGCAGAAGACATAGGTCGCCGAGCCCCGCCGGTTCAGGAACAGGATCGTCTGTTCGCCCCGGCTCAATGCTGCGTCGACCGCGGCCTGCAATGCCGTGCTGAAAACTGAGCGGTTGCCACCGCGCAGTTCAGCGCGCATATCGACCACATTGACGGGAGGCAAGGGAACGGTCACCGTCTCCGGTGCTGCCTCTGGCTCCACAGCTGCGGGCTCCCTGAAGGGACGATAGCGGACCTTGGGCAAGTTCAGCACGCGCCGCCAATCGTCCACGCGCTTGCGATGGCTTAGCACCCGTGCGGGCAGCTTTAGGAGACGATAGCGGCCCTCCTTCGTACGTGCGTAGGCTTCTAGCGAGGGCGTCGCGCTACCCATCACGAACAACGCCCCGGCCATCTCGGACAATCGCTCGGCGGTCTCTCGCGTGTGATAGTAGGGAAGCCGGCTCTGTTTGTAGCTGGTGTCCTCTTCCTCATCCATCACGATCAGTCCCAGGTCCGGAAACGGGGCAAAGAGTGCTGAGCGGGCCCCCACGACAATCGGGAGATTGCCGCTGCGCACGCGGCGCCAGGTGTCGTGGCGCTCCCCATCCGTCATGCCGCTGTGCCAGAGGCCGACCTGTCCGGGAGAACGCACAGCAAAGCGCCGCACGGTTTGCGGCGTCAAGCTGATCTCGGGTACCAGGATCAGAGCTTGCTTGTGGCGTCTGAGCACCTCGGCGGTCGCACGTAGGTACAGCTCCGTCTTGCCGGACCCCGTCACGCCCAGGAGCAGCACGGGGGGGTGGCGTGCGTCAGTATCCAGCATCCGTTCCAGCTCTCGCCAAACGTCCTGCTGGCCTGCGGTAAGCACGGGCGCCGTATCGGGGGTGAAAACCATATCATCCAGGGGATCTCGGACGATCTCGCGGCGACCGAAACTCACCAACCCACGCGACTCAAGTTTGCGCAGATGATAAGCACCGGCGCCGGTTTCGGCTCGCACCACGCTGACCTCAACCAGATCAGCTTCTTGTTCCAGGAACGCCAGAACAGCCCGGTAAAGCTGTTGACGTTGTAGGCCCACAAGGCGTGCATCCCAAGCCGGGCGTTCCACCGCTAGCTGCACCACCTGGACCTGCTTGACCCGGACCCCAGGCATACGCAGGACACGTGCGACATCGATATAGCCCTTCCGCTTGAGGTATTGCCGGGCACGCCGCACATCGACGTGTCTCAGCGCTGCACGCGCCTGATCGTCGCGCAGCGTGCCGCGATCAACCAGCAGCTGTAGCAATGCTGCCGCGGGGCGGGGTAGGTCCGGCGGGACATGGTCAACACGGGGCACCAGACGCAGGAAGGCTTTGGGGCGCATCCCTGGCGGCAACATCACCTGCACACACCGGTGCAGCGGCGCCAACGTCTCACGGGACATCCAACGGGCCAACTCAAGAAGCCGTGCTCCCAGCACCGGCTCGGGGTCGAGCACCCGCATGATGTCGCGCGTCTCAGGCACTGACGGTGTATCGGACAAGCCCATCGCGAGCCCCGGCAACACTTGGGTGCCCAGGGGGATAACCACCAAGACGCCCGGGCGGAGAATCGAGGTCAGCGACTCGGGGACGCGGTAATCAAGGAGCGGGGAATGCGGGAGCCGGATCGGGCGGAAGACCAATACCTGAGCATACATCGGCTACTACCGGTGGCTGCCGGTGAGGGTATCATAGACACGATTGAGCTGGAGACCGGTGCGATCCCAGGAGAAGTGCCGGCCTGCGCGTTCGCGAAGCTGCGCGCCCAGGGCTCGAGCGGCGTCCGGATCATCCAGCAAAGACGCCAGGGCTTGCGTCAAAGAGGGCACGTCGCCCAATGGCGACGCATACACGCCGAGAGATCCCAGATACTCCCGGGTTACCTGTGTGTCATAGGCCACAACCGGCAGCGCCATAGCCATGTAGTTCAGAATCTTTCCGCTGCCCTCGGTTGCGGATAGCTTCGGGGCAATCGAGATATCCCCAAGCGCCAGATATTCGGGTGCCTGATTGTAGGGGACACCGCCGGTGAACAGCACATCCTGAGGCGTCAGGCCCAGGCTGTAGGCCCGCTGCCGGTAGGCGTCCATTCCCGGAAATCCCATGACCAGGCACGATACAGGGTAGTCCTGGCTGCGCAGTGCAGCCAACGCCGCCAGCAGCTGTGGCACGCCCTGATAGTCCGCCAGCAGCCCCAGATAGACGATAACCTGGCGTTCTGGTGGTATCCCCAGCGACCGGAGGCGATCGATGCGCTCCTCGGGTGGGATGCACGTCGGACAGAAGAACTCCAGATTCACGCTGTCAGGCAGCGCATAAACGCCGTCGGTGCGCCCGAACTCGTGCGCCAGTAGTTCCGTGCCGTGGGTCGTACTGGTCAGGATTGCGTCGGGCATCTCGGTAATCCGTTCCTCCAGACGTCGCCACCAGTAGTAGGCCAAGGTGTTTTTCTTGACGAAGCCATGGTCCAACATTTCACCGGTCATACTGCCCTGGAAATCGAAGACGACCGGTGTATCAGTCAGTCGTCCGGCAACACTGCCGATAAGGGCGCCCTCGTGCAAGTGCCCGTGAATCACGTCCGGACGCCAGTGCATAGCCTCCTGTAGCACACGCCACGCCAGCAGTGCGTCAAACGCGATCTTGTGGCGGGAGGAGCCCACCTCATAGTCGGCACGCCAGGGCGTCGGCCGAGAGCGAACGATATCGATGCCCGGCCAGTCACGGCCGAGGTAATAGGTGGCAATCCGCACCTGCTGCCCCCGCGCGACAAGCGCGCGGGCCTCCTCAAGAATGCGGACATGACAGCCGTAGTCCAGGAAGAAAGACGTCGGTGCGACCATCAGGATACGACGTGGACGACTCATGGGACCGTGATCACCTGGCCGACCAGCTCACACGGTGTATGAAGACCGTCGCAGAGTGAGAGTCGATCCTGATCAAAGCGGCCCCTGAGAGCGCTTGGGTTTCTTGGCCTGACGCGCAATCCCGCGGTCGCGATAGTGCCCCACAACCTCCAGGTGCTCGGCATCCTTGGATCGCCGTATCGCCAGCCCTGTGGAGGCACCGGAGCAACCGGTACCGATAGCCGTGATGCGTTGACGCGAAGAAGGCATACCTTGATCCTTACATCCCAATGAAATGGCGTGTCCTACGCCTCGTCTGCATCCTGCAACGCCAAGAGCAGCGGATCACCCGCATCGACAGGATCGTGATGCTGCCGAATCCAGGCCACCGTGCGAGGCGTAGCGCCGGCCCGTGCAGCCAGATCAGCTCCCCAGGCGGGATGGTGGCGATGCACCACAAATCCGCGGCGCACGCCGACCGGCACGAGCTCATCGGCTGGGGCCTCCACCCATTCTGTGGCAAGCCGTGGAGCAAAGCGCTCCACCAACACCACGGACACCCGCTCCCACAGACTCAGCGGGGCTACCGTCTTGCCGACATCATGCAGCAGCGCCGCCGCAAGAAGATCGCGATCGCCGAACCCCTGCTGCTCCAGTACACGGCAGACATGCACCCCATGGTGCTGCTCCGTGCGAGGCATACTGGAGAAGAGCGCCAGGAGATCGGTGCCTCGCGGGCACACCTCCAACCGCGCCCCGGCATACTCCATATCGACCGGAAGTAGAGCTCCGCTGAAAGCTCGCGCGAACTGCGAAACGCGGTGCTGAACGCGTGACCATCTCACCAAGCCAGCAGCGCCTGAAAGAGGAACCTCTGCAGTGGAGCGACCATCAATCCGACGATATCAATGCCTATCTGCGGCAGGAAGAAGAGAACTACGATCAGAATGAGTGAAGCATAGCGTTCCAGGCTCTCGACAAAATCACCGACCCGGGGCGGGGCAATGCCGGTCAGTATCCGCGAGCCATCCAGAGGCGGAATCGGCAGCAGGTTGAAGGCCGCGAGGCCGATGTTCACGGAAATCGCCGCAAGCAACACCTCCGCCAGCCGGTAAGCTTCGTTCTGCCCCAGGTATCCCAACAATCCCAGACGGAACGGAATAGCCAGGATCATAGCCTGGACGATGTTCGAGAGCGGGCCGGCCAAAGCTGTGAGCGCCATCCCCGTGCGAGGATTCCTCACCTTGGTCATCCGGTAGGGATTCACCCGCGCGGCACGCCCCCAGCCGAAGCCGGTGAACAAGATCATGATGGTGCCGACGAGATCGAGATGTACAAAGGGGTTCAGCGAAAGCCGTCCCTGTAGCTCAGGAGTCTCATCGCCAAGCAGATGAGCTACCCAGCAATGTGCCCACTCGTGGAGAGGAATGCCCAAGAAGATTACCAGCAGCCGCCCGAGAAGTATATCCGCGCTAAGTCCAAAGGGTATCACAATCGATCTCCAGTCAGCGAAAGTCAGTCCAGACCGCTTCTCATTGTGTCACAGAATCGCTGTTTTTCAACACTTGCGCCCGCATAGGGCGTCTCGTCGATGATACGGAACCTGACGGGAATAAGTGCACCACCAAGACCGCACAGGGGTTTCGGCCCACGGGAGTCCACAATGCCCA
>CBFCZM010000123.1:0-7438 GCA_965602565.1 uncultured Anaerolineae bacterium | reverse complement strand
CAATCCCTGTCCAGCCAGCGGCGCTGTTCCTCCGAGCCGGATGATACCGAGGACCACCGCCATCACTGCGCCGACCGCGGCCGCCGCGAGGCCGAGCCACAGCGCCAACTTGAGGGGCAGCATCGAGTAGCCGGTGATCGCGTCAAACGCCAGGCGCACCATCTTCCGAATGGTGTACATGGACTCGCCGGCCTTGCGTGCCTGGCGCCGGAACGGGACCCCGGACTGGCGGAACCCCACCCACGATGTCATGGCCCGCACGAACCGGCTGTGCTCCCGCATAGAGCGCAGATACGCCAGGGCCTTGCGATCCAGCAACCGAAAATCGCCAGCTTCCATCGGAATCGTCACACTGGTCAATCGCTGAATCAGGCGGTAGAAGAGACCGGCCGTGAAGAGCTTGAACCACGTTTCACCTTCACGTTCAGCGCGCACAGCGTAGACCACCTGGTACCCTTCCTGCCACTGCTTGACCAGATCCACAATAACCTCCGGTGGATCCTGAAGATCAGAGTCAATCGTCACCACTGCCTCACCCCGCGCGTAGTCCATGCCCGCGGTGATCGCCAGCTGATGTCCGAAGTTGCGGGCAAAGTGGACCACGACCACATGGTCGGGGTCCTCCTGCTGAATGGCGTCAAGCAGCACCGGTGTCTCATCACGGCTGCCGTCGTTGACGAGGATCAGCTCCCAGGGTTCGCCCACACTCGCCATCGTGGCGCTCACCCGCTCGTGGAACTCACGGATCAGCGCTTCCTCGTTATAGACAGGGGCAACAACAGTAATCAGTGGATCCATGCTGTTTCACCTCGCGATGTCAGGTGGCAAATGGAACCTGGTCCCAGGCCGGCCGTGACCACGCTGGGCCCGCCATCCTGACGATTTGCAGCTAGTATACCGTGTCCATAGCCTCTGTAAACAGAATCTAGGGCAACAGACCGACACGCTCGTTGAAGGCCTCGATAAGCACGTCCATCTCCGCGATCTGCCCCTGGATGCCGGTCCAGTAGGTCTCATCGTACCACTGGGCCTGGATCTCCTCGTAGGTCTTGCCTTGTTGCTCGACCCACGTGTAATACTTGAGGTTGTGTACCCGCTTGCAGTCCCGGTAGTTCAGCTCGACCATATTGCCGATATCCTCACCCAGGAGATAGCGCTCGTAATCGGCTGCGGCGTCCAGCTCGGTGTACTCGCCGTGCGCCTCCCGCAGCTCCGTGAGGCGACTCTGGTACAGCTCCATCGAGTCGGTCCAGACAGTGAGGATAACGTCCTGGCCGGTCAACTCGTACCACTTGGCGGCCTTGATGGCGGAGAGAACATTGGCGACGCTGGAAATGCCCATCAAGTCGAGTTGCTCGACGAAGTCGGCAGGCACGCCGCGGCGCTCTAGATAGACGCGGCCGGCCGGCTCGTTGAAGAGCCGTATCAGGTCGATGGTCGCCTGGTCATCGATCGCTGTGACCACATCCGTGTTCCTGGCGTTGTGGATCCACGGGACGTGTTTGTCGCCGATGCCCTCAATGCGGTGGGCGCCGAAACCGTTGTTGAGCAACGTTGGACATTGCAGCGCCTCACTTGCCACAACCTTGATCCCCGGGAAGCGCTGCTTCAGGTAGTCGCCGCAGGCAATCGTGCCGCCGGAACCCGTGTTGGAGGCCAGCCCTGCAAATCGCTCGCCGGTCCGCAGCTCGCGCGCCAGGACCTCTTCCATCGCGTGACCGGTAACCTCGTAGTGCCAGAGGTAGTTGCCGAACTCGTCAAACTGGTTGAAGATGGAGACGGCATCCCCCCGGTCGCGCTTCAGCTCATTGCACTTGTCGAAGATCTCCTTGACGTTGGACTCGCTGCCCGGCGTGGCGATAACCTCGCCCGAGACGTTGGCGAGCCAATCGAATCGCTCACGGCTCATTCCCTCGGGCAAGATCGCAATCGACTCACACGCCAGGAGCGTGGAGTCGTAGGCTCCGCCGCGACAGTAGTTGCCCGTCGACGGCCAAACCGCTTTATGTCGAGTGGGATCGAACTGCCCTGTGACCAACCGAGGCACCAGACAGCCAAATGCCGCACCGACCTTGTGCGCCCCGGTTGGGAACCACTTACCAACCAGAGCGATGATCCGGGTATCCACGCCGGTGAGCTCGGGCGGTATCTCAACGTAGTTGACACGGCCGAACGCGCCGCCGTGGGAGACCGGCTGGTTCTTCCACGTGATCCGGAACAGGTTGCGCGGGGTGATATCCCAGAGCCCAATGCTGGCCAGCTCCTGCTTGATCGCATCCGGAATCAGTTCCGGATGCTTCTGCTGCGCAAAGGTGGGGATGATGATGTTGCGCTCACGCGCACGCTCAACCGCGTGCGCCAAACCTGTAGTATCCATCGTAAGATCAATCATCGTAACTGCCTTTCAGCTATATAGGGTCTCGTGCGCGTATTGCGGCGCCCGCGCGAGAGTGTCCAAATGACCTACGACGGGCTGTCCTTCAGCGGCATCTCCGGCCCATCCAGCACGCCGGCCTCGATAAAGGCTATCAGCCCCAGCAGTCCGCCCCAATGATAGAAGTGATCGCTATTAGGGACATCACATCCCTCCCCGGTGTCAGGGTTGTAGTTCTCGTGAACGTGCCCCTTCTCCAGCCACTCCTTCATCAGTAGGTAGCGGGATTTCTCGGCCAGATCGGCCCGAGCTACCGGGAGATCATAGCGACGCAGGCCCAGGTAGACCAGGAAATTCATCGGGGCCCAAATGCGACCGCGCCAATAGGACTGCTCGGGGTACGCCGGGTCGTTTCGCGAGATCGAGGGCATGATCCAGTCGCCCCAGAACTCCGTGGAGTTGTAGAAATGGCCGGTAATCATACGCTCAGCCTGCATCTGCGTCGCAGCATCGGCCAACAGCGCATAGAAGCTCGTGGGCGAGAGCCGGGTGCTCGCGGCTCCGGTATCGGTGCGCCGATTGAGGAAAGTCCCGCGATCCTCGTCCCACAAGGCAGCGAGTGCCGCGCGAGTCTCTGCTGCCCGAGCGACCAGCTCCTGAGCGGCATCATCCCGACCCAGCACAGCGGCTATATCGGCCAGTGCTTCGCAGTCCATCACGTACATCCCGGTCAGGCCGACATCCGCCAACTGCATCAGATGCGTTTCCTTGTCAAACGGGATGTCGTCATACATCGGGGAGTTGTCAAGCCCGGATTCGAGTGCGGCCCCCAGCCGGTCCCCCACACCCGTTACTTCCCAATGCGCATCTGAGAGCGGCGTGTAGGGATCGGAGCCCCAGCAGAGCAGGCCATCGTGCATGCGATGCACGACCCACCAATGGTTCCATTCCAGGAGATCATCGAAGACCTCCTCCAACAGCCAGCGGTCCCCATAGCGTTGGTAGAGCTGGCGGATGACCATCGAGCCCACCGGTGGCTGAGAGCGATCGCGGCTCTTGAGATTGGTGACCGTGCCGAAGTTGGGGATGAAGCCGCGCTCGGTCTTCTCGCGCGTGATCTCGATCGCGTTGGCGTAGGCCAGGTCTCTGTTGTCGATCGAAGCAAGGTAGGCCGCGAAGTAGGTATCCCAATCAAAGAGCACAAAGCCGCCCCAGCCCACGTTCCAGATCCGGCTGACCGGTGAGACGACGCGATTACCCTCCGGCTCGAAGATCGTGTCCCAGGCCATACACGTCTGCACGGCAGCATAGACATCGGCGAGATCCCCAAAGGACGCCACGTGCGCGGCCCTCTCGGCCCGGCGCGACTCCAGCAGCGTCTGGATCTCATCCACGCTCCACCGGCGGCCCGTCGATACGCCCACCGGGCCTTCCAGCGGCATCGCCAGATAGGGCGTCTGAGCCGCGATGTAGGGATCGGTCACGGTGCCGTGGGTGCCAAACGCCACGACCGTGCGCCCTGCGAAGTGCCCTAGCAGGCAATCGTTCTCCCGCGTCACATAGCCGGGGCAGTTCCACAGCACGCCAGGTTCCACGGCAAGCAAAGGCGCGCGCCGGTGTTGACTCTGCGGCGTCACCAGGAGCACCAGATCCTCGCCCGCCTCACCGGTCGTGGCACTCTGCACCAGAACCTCAACTCCACGCCAGAACAGCTTGAGTTCGGTGTAGGCGCCATCGTAGGTGCGCAGTCCGGGATGAATGCGCTCATCGTGGTCACCCCGTCGCCCGATGAGCGACTCTTTCAGATACTGGCGAGAAGCGTAGTCCTTGATCCCCAGGTTCAGAGCGAACCCTTCAGGCAGGAGCACATGCGAGAGCACGCTACGGGTGTTCCAGGTGTTCCACCCCTGTGCCAGACGATGTTTCAACGCATCATAGGCATTCATGATACCCTCCCTTCATAGGTCTTGTCGCCAGAAGTGGCCGATCAGAACGACCACAGCAGCGCCCAACGTGTCCAATGCCGGACCCCGCCAATCGGGGTAAACGACCGGAACTCAGCATCTGCAGCGTCCAAGAGCACGCGCTCACCGGTGCACCGAACGCGATCCCGCCTACCAACACGACACAGGGCGCAAGTCCGCGCCCCGGCGGAGATTGAGTCATTCTCAAAGCAGATCCCGTATGCTGTCGCACACCACGCACGAAGCAAGATCGCAGAATGGGCGAAGTAACACTTCACCCTACGCGGACGGCAGACTGTCTGCTGTCGCACACCACCGGCAACCGTCTGGCTTCGGCGACAGGGCCTGCTCCGCTGGAACCAGCTCCGCAGCGGCGGGCTGTCTCTGAAGTAGACATCATGTTCGCTTGCGTACACCACGCAAGCACGAGAATGCCGTCGTGACTTGCAGAGTTCGCCAGATAGCCGGGCACGACGACGTGTCCCCGAGGGGACCTGGCCTACGTACAGATCCTATGTAGGTTGGGCTGTTAGCCCGACCATCTGCTCGATAGTACAAAGTGCTGCTTTCGAAGTAGCACCCTCTGCAGTCGAACCAGAGATCTGTCACCGCTGAGGGGAGCGCAACCTATACAGACATATGCAGCGCCTCCCGGACTGCATCCAAGGAGGGTGCCACCACCAGCGGTTCAGCCACCGTCTTCATCGCGCTGCCCACATCCTTGAGCCCGGAGCCGGTCAGCAGCAGCACTGTCCTCTCACCGGCGCTTACGGTCCCCTTGTCCACCGCTTTCACCAGCCCTGCATAGGCGGCAGCCGCCGCCGGCTCGCAGAAGACGCCGGTGGCCTGCGCAATGGTGGGAATCGCGCCCAGGATCTCGACATCGCTGACCGCCAAGAAGGCGCCGCCCGTCTGGCGCACAGCTGCCAGTGCTTTGGCGCGATCCCGCGGCAGGGACGCACAGATGCTATCAGCCACAGTCTGTGCCACTACCGGCACCATGTCCTCAGCAGCCAGACCGCGATCGAAGGCCTCAACCAGAGGCGCAGAGCCCTCCGCCTGGATCCCAATCAGCCGCGGCATACGATCGATCCAGCCAAGGGCCAGGAGATCCTGGAATCCCTTATGCATGCCGCCGATAATGCACCCGTCCCCGACCGGCACAAAGACGACGTCAGGCACCTGCCAGTCCAATTGCTCGCAGATCTCATAGGCCGCCGTCTTCTTGCCCTCGGTCATAAACGGATTGTAGGCCGTGTTCCGATTGTACCAGTGGAACTCACGCGCCGCCCTCAGGGTCAGCTCAAAGGCATCGCCATAGCTGCCGTCCACGAGGAGGACCCGAGCGCCGTAGATCAGGTGCTGGGCGATCTTGGCCGGTGGCGCCGACTTGGGCACGAAGATCACCGCCGGCAACCCCACACTGGCGGCCAGCCCGGCCAGGGCTGCCGCCGCATTGCCGGTGCTGGCGGTGGTGATCACCTCAGCGCCGGCTGCCTGCGCCTTGACGACAGCCAGGGCAGATGCGCGATCTTTGAAGGAAGCTGTTGGGTTGACGCCGTCATCTTTCACCCATACCGTCCGCAGCCCGACCTTCTCGGCCAGGCGCGGGGCGGGATAGAGCGGCGTCCAGCCCACGCGCAACGGTGGCACCACGGCATCCGGCTCGACAGGCAGCAGCGCCTTGTAGCGCCAGATGCTGCGTTCCGGAGACGCGGCCAACGCCTCGCGGCTGAGACGCGTGCCGATGGTGTCGTAGTCATAGAGGACATCGAGGATGCCGTCGTCGCCGTGCAGCGGGCAGACGTAGTCGACCTCATCGAGACCGTATTCTGCGCCGCACAGCATACACCTGAAACCGGTCACGTGATCCATACACACCTTCGGTGGTAAACTCTAGTCCGGCACCACGCGCGTGCCGGTCTCGCCGCGCAGCGCCGCCGCGATGTGCGCCGGATCGGTGATGATCGCCAGCTTGCCGCCGGCCTCCAGATATTCGACAATGGCCCGGACTTTGGGTTCCATGCTGCCCTTGGCGAAGTGTCCTTCGGCAAGATAGCGCTTGGCCTCCGAGACGGACATCTCGTCGATAGCCCGCTGATCCGGCTGGCGGAAGTTGACATAGACTTGCTCAACCGCCGTCGAGATCAAGAAGAGCTCCGCCCCGATGGATTGTGCCAGCAGCGACGACGCGAAGTCCTTGTCGATCACAGCCGCCACACCGCGCAGATCGCCATCGTCATTCCAGGCAACCGGTATACCGCCGCCGCCGACAGTGATCGTGATGATGCCGGCGTTGAGCAAATTCCTGACCGCGTCCAGCTCGATGATCTCCTTCGGTCGTGGCGACGCCACCACGCGACGCCACCCACGACCGGCGTCCTCAACCATGCTCCATCCATCACGCGTGATCCGTTCCTGCGCCTCCTCCTCATCCACAAAGCTGCCGATAGGCTTGGCTGGATTCGCAAAGGCCGGATCATCCCGATCGACTCGGACCTGCGTGACCACGGTCGCCACGCTCTTGCGGATCTTGCGTCGCCGGAACTCATTGCAGAGGTTCTGCTGCAACGCGTATCCCAGCGCGCCCTGCGTATCCGCGCCACACGCGTCGAGCGGCACCTCGTGCAGCCCAACCACCTTGGCGGCAACCTCCGAGCGCCGCAGGATGTAGCCCACCTGGGGGCCGTTGCCGTGGCCGATTGCCACGTCCCAGCTTTCCTCAATCATATCCGCAATGTGAAAACAGGTCTCCTTGGCTGCTTGGTACTGATCTTCGACAGTTTGGTGCTGCTTATCCTTGATCAGCGAGTTTCCCCCAATCGCGATCACCGCCCACTTTGCACGTGCCATGCCGCATCTCCTATCTATTGAGGTAAAGACACGAACACATCAAGCTATCGAGACCTGCCCATCCTGCCAGAAGCGCGGACTCGTGAGACCTTTCCCAGATTCAGCCTGCCCTGTAAGCTCGAGAGCACAGCTCAAAATCCTGGCACCAGGGTCCTGAACCGTGCCCTACCCTCCTACCACACCGTCAAGGCCCTCGCGGCCTTCTGGACGTGCAGACGGTTTTCCGCCTGATCGAACACCACGGACT
>CBFCZM010000122.1:0-7472 GCA_965602565.1 uncultured Anaerolineae bacterium | reverse complement strand
TGCGTCCAGAATGGCGGTCGTTCGAATCGCCAGAGCGCCACCAAACCGCTGAGGGCAACCAGCCCCGCCACGAGGTAGCCTTCGAAGACCGTGGCCTGGGTCACAAAGATCGCCGCCAACCCCAGAATGAACGCCACCACATAGAGCACCAACACGGCCTCGCGTCGGGTGAGGCCCGCACAGGTCAGACGGTGCGAGGTATGATCCGTGCCCGGTGTCGTGAGTGGATTCACCCCCCGCCGCAGCCGCGAAATCGTCACCAGCGTCGTATCGAAGATGGGAACACCCAGGACCAGAAGGGGAACCATCCAGGTCACAAAAGAGACGTTTGCAGGGAACCGCAACTTGATCCCCAGCGAGGCCAACATGAACCCCAGGAAGAGACTCCCGGAGTCACCCATAAAAATGGTCGCCGGATTCCAGTTGTAGATCAGGAACCCAACGCACGCAGCGGCAACCGCCACCGAGAGAGCCCCCACAAGATACTGCCCACTCAGCGCGCACATGATGCTGAAATGCGCTGACGAAATCGCCGCAATCCCCGCCGACAGGCCATCCATATTGTCCAGCAGGTTGAGCGCATTGGTGATGCCCAGCAGCCACACGACAGTCACAACCAGATTCACCACCGGGAACGGGAATGCGGTCACCTGTACCCCTGACAGCATCACGAGCGCGACGGCCACCAGCTGTAACGGTAGCTTGACCCAAGCACTGAGGCCTCGGCGATCGTCCCAGAAGCCGAGGAGCGACATCAGAGTCGCCCCGACCAGGATGCCGCTCAACTCACTATAGACGCCTCGCAAGAGTACTGCGGCAGCCAGGGTGCTGACGAAAATCGCGACGCCCCCCATCCGCGGGGTCGGCACGGTATGCACCTTGCGACTCGAGTCAGGTTGATCGATGGCGTGCAGCCGCAGCCCCAGCTTTCGGGAGAGCGGCGTCCCAACAACAGCCAGGAGTAGTGCGCCCACAAAGACAATCAGATAAGTCGTGATATCTAGGGCCATCGTAGTCCACCTCCTAGTCTACAGGCAGACATCGCCCGGTAAATGCTGGTTGGGTCCGACGAATCGGCCGGCGCCCCATAACGTTAGGGAGTGCTGATCGCCGGTCCTTCCTCAACAGGGGCGCCAGCTCCCAGCAACTGATCGATCATCTGCTGTATCATCGGTTGTTGGTCTGCCGGCGCCAAGCCCAGAGAGATCTCAGCTGTCTCCAGCGCCAACGCGACCTTGCCCTGATTTGCGAACGTGATAGCCAAGACACGGTACATCTCCCACAGATCACCGGCGGTCTCGCATTCAGCCACCGACGCCTCCAGGAATGCCGCAGCCTCATCCCAGCGGGACTGCTGTGCATAGAGCGTGCCGACGACGCGCCTGACGGTGCAGTTGTTCTTGACCTCAAGGGATCGTAGGTAGGCCTCAATGGCACCGTCGATATCGCCCTGAGAGCTGGCCAGATCCCCCAGCAACATCCAGGTCTGCTCGAACTCCTCGTCGACTCCAAGGGAGCGTGCGATCGTCTTGTCAAACTGCGCCTGATCGCCCAGATCTAGCGCATAGAGCTGCGCCAGCTCGTTCCACAGAATCGGGTTGCTAGGGCTGAGCGTCAGTGCAGTCTCGTAGTTCTCCAGCGACTGCTGGAGCAATGTCTGGCGCTGCGCCTGCAGAGAAGCGATCTCCGCCTCCCCAAGGCCTTCAGTGCGCAGGTCGGTCGCCACGCGGGCGGCCCAAGACTTGTAGAAGCGGGCCAGGTTCGCGCTGTGATCCGTATTCAGCGGATTGGTCTCGCGTGCCGCCATGAGCACTTCCTCGGTCCTGTCAAAGATGGCCTCACGCTGCCCGACAGACGTCTCTTCCCCCAGGCCCTGCGCCAACTCCAGGTAGGCCTTACCCAGGAACAAAGAATAGTAGTCCTCGTGCGGGGCATACTCAAGCGAGCGCTCAAAGTGTTGAATGCCCACCTGTTTCTCGCTGACCGAATTGCTGTTGGCAAAGACGCCGCCCTGCTTGAAGATGATATCTGCGCGGATCAAGTTATAGCATCCGTTACGGATGATGGGAGTACTCACCACGAGCAGGACTACCAACACAGCGACGCCCGCGATCCCGGCGGACCGGCGGGGACGGGAATCCTCGCGCACCAGAACCAGTCCCATCCCGGCGAGGACCGCGAAGATCAGACCGTAGTAGCGCCCCACCAGATCACTCAGCGTGTCGGCTACGTCCACGACCTCATCCAGACTGGCTACCTGGATTCGGGTCAGCATCGCCTGGTGACCGGCTACAATACTGCCGAAGATCAGGAATCCCAACAGCGTGATGCTGGCATAAAGCGCGACTGCCGTCGTCCAGCGCCGACGCCGCTGACGATCGAAGAGACCCTCCCGGTCGAATTCGCACAGGCCAATGACGCCAAACAACACCCATGTGAACACGAAGATCATCAAGGCGCCGTAGGCCCGCGTCGGCGTCGGGTAGTACTTCATCGTCAGAGACTGGACAAAGATCTCACCGGCACTGCCCAAACGGCTGGGGTTATTGATGAAGTCAAACGCGAGTGTTCCGACCAGGAAGAGCGCAGCCAGCGCGAGCGCCGATACTGCGGCAGACCACGGCGCGAGGAACGCGCGACCACGATCAGATTGGGCACGCCGCCGGGCGCGGCGCCCGGCCGATACACTCAAGTTGCCCTGACCCGCATCTTCGTCAACGCGGGGAGTGCCTGGAATCCAGGTCAGGCCCAAGGCCACAAGCAGACCAGCGAATGCCCAGAAGGTCGTACGGGTGGCAGCAATGGCAATCCCGAAATTGCTCTCGACGAAGTGCGCGATGACGCCGGCCAACAGCCCAACAATCAGCACGGTGTGGGGATGGACAGGGGGGACCGGTGCCTCGGTCTCCGCGGCTGCCGTGCGAGGGCTGCTGAAGAAACTCCGGAAGGCCTGCAATGTCAGGTAGGCCATCGTGCCGACCAACGTACCCAACGGGATCGAGACAGCGAAGAGGTACGCGCCCTCCAACTGCCAGCCGATGACAAAGAAGGCTACGGCAAACACGATGTCCAGTGTCAGATAGGCGATCAGATCCCGGCGCGACTTCAAGAGGCCCAACCAGTGGAATCCCCAACCAAAGAAACTGACGAGTGTGAAGAGATACGCCGCCAACCCGAGGATGCCGGTGATGACCAGCGAGTCCAGCGTCTCGTTATGGGATCGGTCGGGAGAAGCGGTCCGCGATTCGTAGTGCCCCAACTCGGGGGGATAGAAGGAGTTGTAAGCCACGTACATGGACTCCGGACCATAGCCTACCAGCGGACGGATCGGATTGAGCCGGTCGGATGAGCCATCGGGATAGGAAATCGGCTCATGCACGGCGATCAGGTCAACGCTGCCCTGCCAGATCAAGCCACGCACCTTGCCGGTGCCTGACTGCAGCTCGGTAATCGTCGTTAGGCGGCGGAGTGCATCCACCTTGCGAACCTGCGTCTGCAGTGGCCCCGGTATATTGAGCGCGACGAGGCCCAGGGCAGCCACCAAACCGACGCTCCCCCAACCGATCCACAGCCACCGCCGACCCTTGCGCTCAACAATGAAGTAGAGCCACAGGCCACCGAAGACGAGCAAAGCCAACCCCATCGCCACGTAGATCCCCAGCTGCCCCTCAAGCGCCCAGAAGGCAAGCCCCGCAAGCGCGCCGGCTGCAGCCAGACTGCCCAGACCAAAGCCAAACCCCTTAAAGACATCGCGGATTGTGCCGGTGCCGTCCTCCGCAGCGCGCTGCCGCTGCATGACAATCAGGGAGAGATAGGGGAAAAGAAAGGCTGATGCGACAATGCCGAGCCACGGACCACGGCTCTGTGAATACCAGATCGTCAGCAGTTGCACGGCAAAGATGAAGATATAGCCGGAAGCACGGAGCACATCGGTGACGCGGGCCTCTTCACGCCTGAGTATGTCGCTGAAACTCTCGACGATGCGGGCCCCTGTGAGCGGTACGATCATGATCAGATAGGCCGCCACGAAAATGGAGTTACCCATATTGGCGGCCACACGGCTCGTGACGTCACCAGCCCAGGGAAGCGGATCCAGCCCGTTGTGCTGGATTATGCCGTAGAGGGAGATCGGGAGGCTGTTGAGGACAAGGACGGTGATGAGACGGCTCAGCTGCATGCGCGTGCGCAGCCCGGTGAGAATGGCAAAGAAGACCACCAGATAGCCGAACAGCGAATATGTCCCCTGCAGACGCTGATACGATCCCAGGACACTTGTGAATCTCACCAGAGAGGTCAACGAGCTGAGCAGGTAGACCACCATGGTGATCACGGCGGGGAGCACGAGCGGGGTCTTCATCGAGAACCACAGCATCGTCCCGCCGTGCGTGCGTTCCTCAAAGTAACGCGTCAACCACAATGCCGCCATCACGGTGGCAAGCGCACGCAACGTAGTGAGCTTGTCGGGCTCAAAGACACGGCTCGAGTAAACGTTGAAGAAGACCGGGGTAATGGTCACGCCCAGAAGCCATCCGGCCTCCAGGGCGCGATCACAGAAGTGGCTAAGCCGAGTCGAGCTCATCGCGCTGCTCCTTGAACCATTGGACCGTCGCCGGCAAACCGTCGGCAAGAGAGATCGAGGCCTCAAACCCCAGAAGCTCCCGAGCTCGCGCCACATCCGGGAGTCGCCGCCGCGTGTCCTCAAAATCGCTACCAAAGGCGCGGTCATACGGGATGTAGGTCACGCCCACCCCGGTCCCGACGACATCCCGGACAAGGTCAGCCAGCGCGGCGATGGTGGATTCTACGGGGTAGCCGATGTTGAAGGCCTGGCCGAAACCGCTGTCGGACGTCATCGCGGCAATCGTGCCGCGCACAGTGTCCTTGACGTAGGTGAACGACCGCGTCTGCAATCCATCGCCGTAGATGGACAAGGGCTGTCCGCGCAGCGCCTGAGTGATAAAACGCGCCATCACGCTGCCGTACCCCTTGGGATCCAGCCGGGGTCCATAGGCATTGAAGTACCGTACCGCCACTGTCGGCAGACCTGTCTGGCGCGTGTGGGCAAAGGCCAGATGCTCGTCCAGCATCTTGGAAAGCGCATAGGACCAACGTGACACAGAGGTTGGACCCAGTACAGCATTGTCCTCCTCCTTGAAAGGAATCTGTGTGGACTTACCGTACACCTCGGAACTCGAGGCGACAAGCACCTTGACCCCGGTCCGTTGGGCTGCTTCAAGAACGTTCTCGGTCCCCTTGATGTTGACCTGCATGCCGAGCAATGGGCTATCCACGATGTACTTGACACCGACGACCGCCGCCAGGTGATAGACGGCATCGACCTGCGCGACCAGATCCCCCATCAAGCTGGCATCGAGCACGGAGCCTTCGACAAACTGAAATCGCGAGTCGCCAAGATGGTGCTCAAAGCCGCACGGCTTCCCTACGGATAGGTTATCCAGAACAACAACTTCATGCCCCTCGTCAAGCAGGGCGTCCACCAGATGGGACCCGATGAATCCTGCGCCGCCGGTGACCAATAATCTCTGCAAAAAGAGACTCCTTCTCAAAATAGATTATTGACGGATAGCCTGAGTCATCATACCTGAGCGGGGATCAGAAAGCAAGGAAGTGGCTAGCGGGCCAACAGCACCAGTAGGTCATTGACATTTGTGCCCGTGGGGCCCAGCTGCAGCAAGTCACCAACATCGGCCAGCAGTGGATAGGCATTGTTGTCCTCCAGTGCTGCGCGCAAGTCCCAGCCCCGATCACGGCCCCGACTGGCTGTTGACCCATCCACAATGGCGCCGGCTGCATCTGTGGGGCCGTCGGTGCCATCGGTGGCCAAAGCCATCACAGCCACCCCCGCGATCCCCTCCAATCCCAGCGCAGCAGCCAGCGCAAGCTCCTGATTGCGCCCGCCCTTTCCCTGCCCGGTCACCGTCACCGTCGTTTCTCCTCCCCACACAAGGCATGCAGGCAGAGAGACAGGGTGACCGGTCATCTTGAGGCTCTTGGCGAACGCCACGGCCACCTTGGCAATCTCTCGCGCCTCGCCTTCAATGAAGGTCGTCAGCAACAGACTTGTGTACCCGAGAGTCTCAGCTCGGGCAACTGCAGCTTGTGCCGCAAGTCCGTTCGACCCCACAATCACGTTGTGCACCCAATCAAAGACGCTGTCTCCGGGCTTGGGGGTCTCCGGCACCTCACCGCGCAGACCGGCTTGGAGATGTGCCGAGACACTCTTGGGCACTACCTCGGTCAGGGCATAGCGATCGAGCGCGTCGCAGGCTTGCGCAAAGGTTGTGGGGTCCGGAGCTGTCGGCCCGGAGGCAATCACATCTATCGGATCGCCGACGACATCTGAGAGCAGCAGAGCGACGACCGGTGCCGGGGCCGCCATCCTCGCCAGCTGTCCGCCTTTCAAGGAGGAGAGATGCTTCCGCACGATGTTGAGGTCCACGATATTGGCGCCCGATCGCAGGAGATGGTCCGTCGTGACCTGCAGATCTTCCAGCGTCACACAAGCGGCGGGCGCGGGAAGCAGCGCAGAACCACCGCCGGATAGCAGCAGCAGGACCAAGTCGTCCGCTGTCGTCTGGCTGAGACAGTGCTTGAACGCCCTGCCGCCCCGTACTCCCGCAGCATCAGGAACAGGATGGCCAGCCTCTATCACTTCCAACGTGGAGGGCAGCTCGTAGCCTGCCGCATGGCCATACTTCGTCACGACCACCCCCCCGACGAGGATGTCCCCCAAGACCTGCCACGCGCCAGCGGCCATCGGCACGGCGGCCTTGCCGACCGCCAGCACAAGGACCCGCCGCGGAGATTCCGCGCCGCGAACCGTCAGGGGCAATACCGTCGTCCCCGCACGTAGGATGCTGCCCTCGATATGAAGGTGCCGGCGCACGGCAGTAGCGGGATCGACGGCCTTGAGGGCTGCATCGCAAATCAGCGCCAAATCGCGCCGCAGCAACACCTGCGCAGCTTCACCGCTCACAATCTCCGCCCCCGCATCCTGTAGATGATATGAGTCAGACAACGCGATCATCTCCTAAGATTGGCCAGTGCCTGGCTGGCCGAGGCATCTGCCGTAACGGCGTCGCCCTGCAGAATCGCAGTCAACCCGGTCTGTAGTGCGCGCCGTACCACGGTCTCTGCGTTGGCCGGAGGCGGTGGCACACTGCTGGAGAGCAGTGCGATAACAAAGGACTCTTCATCGGCCGGCAGTCCCCACGTCTCCACCACCTGCTGCCGTGTCGGGGCTAGCAGGGCCGTCCGCGTCAGATCAGCCATGCGCTGCGCCGAGACCAACCAGCGGACTAGCTCCAGAGCAGATTCCTTACGCACTGGATTGTCCGT
This sequence comes from uncultured Anaerolineae bacterium, assembly GCA_965602565.1. Lineage (GTDB taxonomy): Bacteria > Chloroflexota > Anaerolineae > B4-G1 > SLSP01 > PWVB01. Next base: position 113 of record CBFCZM010000122.1, on the reverse strand, counting down.
CGTCACAGCAATGCCCCACGTATGCAATATCGTGAGCGGCGCTCCGCTCTCCGTAGGGACCCAGGTAGGGAGAACATCGGCGACGGGCGCCGTTGGCGCCTCCGACGTCGACA
>CBFCZM010000121.1:0-7482 GCA_965602565.1 uncultured Anaerolineae bacterium | reverse complement strand
AGGCGACACCGCGCTGTTCGATTGTGATGCAGGGCCTGCACGGGTTGCGTGCCCGCACGAATTTACTTGAAGAACAACTGCTCGCCGCTGAAGTTCGCACCAATCGCGAAGCCAGACTGCGGGACGTTACCCAGATCAGCTGAGACGAGCATCGGGTAGGTCACGTGCTCGACGAGGTTGATGTAAGGCAGGTTCTCGCGACACCACGCGCTAGCTTCCTCAACGACCGCCATGTACTCATCCGAGCCGGAGACCGCCTGCCAGCGGCGGGAATCGATGTCGTAAGCCTTCATGATCCATGCCGGGGGCTCTTCACCCTCCTCGCCGTCGCTGGTGACCCACTGATACCAGGATCGGCCGGCCACACTCACGGTTCCCGAGGCAGTGCCATTGTCCCAACCGCGGTCGTGGCTCCAGTGAACAGACATCTGAATCTGGTTTGCAGCATCCTTCTCACCGAACAAGCTGGAATCGATCTGCTTGACCGTCACGTTGAGGCCGACGGCCTGCAGGTACTGACCCAACAGATCGGCAACCGGGACGAGGTCCGGTGCATGCGCGCCGGTCTCCAGCAAGATGTCGATGGGTTCCCCGCTCGTCGGATAGAGGCGGATGCCGTCCGCGTTCTCCGTCAGACCCATATCGTCGAGCAGTTGGTTGGCCCGATCCGGGTCGTACTGGGAGAACTCCTCGCCGACCAACTCCAGGGGGAACTCTGCGTAGCCGTAGTAGACGGTATCGATCATCTCCTGCCGGTCGACTGCGAGGCTGACGGCCTGGCGGAAGCGGATGTCCCGCACGACTTCCTGCCAGTCTGGATCGTCGAAGGTCTGATTCATGCGGATGCCGGAGGAGTCGACGTGCATGTCGGTCAACACCACCCTGAAACCGGCTTGCTCCGCGCTCTCCATATAGAGCGGGATCTTCACCAGGGCGGTGGACTCGCGCATGAAGTCGATCTCACCGGTGAGCGCCTTGAGGTTCAGCATCTCGACGTCCTCGGTCTGCTGCGAGACGATCTTGTCGATGTAGGGCAGCTGCTGACCGTTGGTGTCGACCTTATAGTAGTAGGGGTTGCGCTCCCAGACCAGGAGGTTGGGGTTGTCCGACTCCTGGATGATCCAGGGGTAGAGCCCCGGATAGTTAACGCAGCGTGGGTTGCTCATATCCCAGTTCTGACAGCGCTTGTTGGCGAAGTACTGCCACCACTCGTCGGTCAGGTTCATCTCCGTCATCTCGTCTTGCATCTCCGCGATGTCAGTGTAGTCGGCGTGGAACTGCTTGAGGTGATGTGCCGGGTTGATGATCAGGGTGTAACCCTTCCAGCCCTCGATCCACATGTTGCGGACGAAGCCACCGTAGGGCTTGGCGAAGCTGATCTTGAAAGTGTAATCATCGATGATGTCCAGGGTTCCCGGCTCGCCATCCGCGACGTAGCCGACGCGGAACTCGTTCGGCAGACCGTTGGGGTAGAGCTGCTCGTTCCCGTACATATCCTCCCAGGTGAAGCGGACATCCCCGGTGGTAACGGGTACGCCATCCGACCACTTCAGGCCTGTGCGGATTTTGAAGGTGAAGTCCTGGTTGTTGTTCTCCACCACGAAGCTCTCGACCACGTTGCCCTGGATGCCCTCCATGCCGATACCCTGGCCCTGGAGCAGCGCTTCGTCCAGCATCACGAAGACATCGGGGTTCCAGTTGGCTACGCTATGTCCGACCTGCAGCGTGCCACCATACTTACCGGGCTGCCAATCAGGTAGATCCTCCTCGCTGATGAGCACACCGGAATCCACCACGAAGGGGACGACGGGCAGGCGCTCGTCGAGGGGCGGTAGCTCGCCGGCCTCAACCATCGCCGCCAGCATCGGGGCTTCGCTATACTTGCCTGCCGGCATCGCTTCCTCCGGCTCGGATGCCGGGGGTTCTTCGGGCACTGCAGTAGCCGGCGCCGGCGTTGCATCGCCGCCGCACGATGTCATAACGAGGGCCAGGATCAAAACCACGGCCCACAGATAACGCCTAAACATGGGGACTCCTCCTTGAGATAGATGCTCTGTATAGGGTCGATCTTTCATGCCTACGTTCGCCGAGTGTTTCGGAACGGTGTCTTGCCTAGTCACCTCCTCTCAAGCCACTACCGCCGCTATGAGGCTTGCGCACTTCGTCAAAACCGCACATTCAGGAACAGCAGACCTCGCGTTCGTCTGCTGCTAGATCACCTGCACGTTTGAGGCCCAAGAACATCACACACAGACCAAAGTGAGGAACGACAATCTGGTATGCGCTCCTACATAGCAATAGCTGTCCGGATGACAAGCCGGCGTATCAGGATCTCAAGTATGCGATTCGGTGGTTCGCAGTCAAGTGTCATGCCAAAGAGTGAATCTCCGCTACAAACCTTTGCAGGCACACACTTGAGCATACCATTCCCGGCACTATAGCACTTCGAACCATGTTTGTCAATAGAGCACTCGCACCCGGAAACCGGGGTTCGGTGAGCAGTGACTGTTTCAGTTGACGTGGCAAAGACGCCTTCCAGAAAGTGATCTGCAGATTGATGACCGCATAACTCAGAGCAGCGCTGGTCAGACTAGCGCTATAAAGATACCTCCGCCCGTGAATAGTCCAGTGACATATCCGGGGCTAGTCTCGCACTCTACGACCCGTCCTCTCGTGTCGCTTGAGACGGAGATGGAATTCTACCTCCCAAGAGATAAGATAATACCATTGAGAATAAAGGCAAACGTGGCGAGGAAGCAGAAGCAGTACACATCCACAGCCTGGCCACCCACCGACATACCCCCGATATTACCGATACGAGGTGGAAAAGGCAAACGCCGTATTACCTCACGCCTTCTGAAACACGCCCCGCTATAGCCGCGTTATACACTTGGCGGGGAGAGATTCGACGAGGTAGACACCCTCAGTGGGGCTGTAGAACACGCAGCCACCCGCGTGAGCAACGGCAGCATCGATGCTGAGCACGACCGGCGTGTCGGTCAGTCTCAGCACTGAACGGCGGGCCTCCGTCGGCGTGATCGCCAGGTGGACATAACGGAGCTCCTTGGGCACAAGTCCCTGGCGCTCAACTTCCGCCAGACTCTCGGGCGCAACGGCGACGTAGAGCGCCCCCGGCGGCACAACGGGCTCGTACTCCGGACGGAGCGCCGTATGACCGTACAGCGCGCGTATCCGCGCCCCACGCTCGCCCCGCACCACTTCGAAGCGCGCGCGTCCTGGAAGCGCCATAGCAGCGTCGATGTCCGCTCGGGTTGCCCAACGGAAGTTGGGGAGAGCGTGCAGGATGCGCATCACGTCGGCAAGATCGGCGAAGCCTTGACCGTCAAGGGTTACGGGGAAACGCGCCGGACGGTGACGCAACAGCATCAAGAGGAACCGACTCAAGGTGCGGAGTTGATGCTCACGACGTAACGTTCCGTTCATAGCGCCGGCTCACCGTCCTGGGCCTGTATACTTTGCTGCCCCACGCGCCACAGATTGGCGCGGATTTGGTCGCGTTCCCTCCTGGGGAAAGCCACCAAGAACTGCTCAATCTGTGCCCTCCGGGCACTGCCTTCGCGCGGGCACGCGAGTTCGGGTGGGAAAACCCATCCACAGGCTCTGGCATACCGCTGGATCTCCGCTTCGCTCAGGGTGATCAGGGGGCGGATCACCAGGAAGCGTCCCTGAAAGAAGTCCACCCGCGGTGCCAGAGTCTCAACCTGGCCCTTGTACATCATACTCATCAGCGTCGTCACCGCCGCATCGTCTGCGTGGTGTCCGAACGCGACCTTGTTGCATCCCAGCTCGTCAGCCGCGAAGAAGAGCGCCTTCCGGCGGTTCCAGGAACAGCGGAAGCAGTCCATAGGTAGCGGCTCTTGCTCGGGGACCGCCAGCGGCTTGATGACGTACGCCACACCCAACTCACGGAACCAAGGCTCAAGCCGCGCGGTCTGATCGGGAAGACCTACACCGGTGCCGTCGATGTGCACGGCGACCACCTCATAGCCGCCGGGGATGTCGACGCCGCGCGCGAGAAGATCGATCAGCGTGCGGCTGTCCTTGCCACCGGAGACGCCGACGGCGATGCGATCGCCGCCGGCAATGAGATCGAAGTCGCGCACTGCTCGGTTGACGCTCTTGAGCAGTGAACCGGCGATGGCTTCAGGCGTGGCCACAACTCAGCGCCTAGGCATCCTCGAGCCGTTTGCCGTATTGCTGGGCATAGTAGGACTTGTAGTGGTTGCCGCTCTTGATGGGACGCCACCAGGATTCGTTGTCGGCGTACCAGCGTACCGTCTCCTCGACAGCCTGGACACACGGATACTGGTTTTCCCACCCCAGAGCGCGCAGCTTGCTCACATCAAGGGCATAGCGGCGATCGTGACCTGGGCGATCAGCGACGTGCTGGATCAGGCCTAGGGGCCTGTTCAAGGTCTCAAGCACCACCTCGGTCATCGTCATGTTGGTGATCTCCGACCCGGTGCCGATGTTGTAGATCTCGCCCAATGCTCCCCTATGCAGCACGGTGTCAATGCCGGTACAGTGGTCGACCACATACTGGTAGTCGCGCATCTGCTGGCCATCCCCATAGACCGGCAGGGGCTCTTCGTCTATCGCATTGGTCGCGAACAGGGGCACGACCTTCTCAGGATACTGATAGGGGCCAACGTTGTTGGACCCCCGCGAGATTGTGACGGGCAGCTCCCAGGATTCCTGATAAGCGAGGACCATCAGATCGCCAGCTGCTTTGCTCGCGGCATAGGGGCTGCGCGGCTCCAGGTGATCCGCCTCTGTGGACCGTCCGTCCAACACCTGACCGTAGACCTCATCGGTGCTCACCTGATGGTAGCGCTCCACAGCGAATTTGCGCGCGGCCTCCAACAACACGTACGTACCGTAGATATCGGTCTGGATAAATGAGCCCGGCTCCATCAACGACCGATCCACGTGTGTCTCCGCAGCGAAGTTCACAATCGTGTCGATGGCCTGGGCTTCAACGGTGCTGTCCACCAGCGCGATATCACAGATATCACCCTTGACAAACGTGTAGCGATCAGGGTACGTCGCGGCCACATCCTGCAGGTTCTCCAGCCGGCCCGCATACGTCAGTTTGTCGTAGACCAGAATATGATAGTCCGGATAGGTCTGGAGCATATAACGGACGAAGTTCGATCCAATAAAGCCCGCCCCGCCCGTGACCATTAAGCGACGCATAGGTCGACCTCCTCTACGTGAGACTGAGTGCCGCCTGGCATTCTAGCACAAAGGCAAGCATTGACTACGTGATACAGTTGGGTAGAATGCGCTGGATATGAATCACAGCATCGGTGCCCCACTCATTGTACAAGGAGACAGAACGGTTCTCCTGGAGGTCAATAGCCCACACTATGAAACGGCACGCGACCACCTAGCGCGGTTTGCCGAGCTCGAGAAAAGCCCCGAGTATATCCACACCTATCGCATCTCCTCCCTCTCACTCTGGAACGCAGCGGCTGCCGGATTGGACGCCGAGGACATCATTCAGGGCCTCCATGGTCTGGCCAGGTACCCCTTGCCGGACAACGTCATCTTCGAGATCCGCGATACCATCGCGCGATACGGCAGAGTGCGGCTCACCCGTGATCCGTATGACGAGGATCGGCTGCGCCTGGTCTCCGATGAGCCCCTACTGCTGATTGAGCTGGAGCGCAACCGCTATCTGCGGCCCCTCTTGTTGGAGCGCGTAGGACCGCATACGGTCCAGGTCCCGGCCTCGCGGCGCGGGCACGTCAAGCAAGCGCTGACCAAGGCCGGCTATCCCGCCGAGGACCTTGTAGGCTACCTGCCTGGCGTTCCCCTGTCCTTCGAACTCCGCGACATCTCGCTGGCCGATGAGCCGTTCGTGGTTCGAGGTTACCAGCAGGACGCCGCCGACATCTTCTGGGCCAATGGATCCGAGGCTGGAGGCGCCGGCGTGGTGGTGCTCCCCTGTGGTGCAGGAAAAACCATCGTGGGCATGGCGGCTATGAGCAAGGCCCAGACCAATACACTGATTCTCACGCCCAGCACGGTCGCGGCACGCCAATGGCGAGAAGAACTGATTGGGAAGACCACCATTCCGGCCGACATGATCGGCGAGTACACAGGACAACGTAAGGAACTCCGCCCGGTCACGGTCACGACCTACCAGATCCTGACCCATCGCAAGCGCGGGACCAAGAATGCCAGAGGCATGCCGTTGGAGGAGCAGTACCCACACTTCGCCCTCTTCACGAACGGCGGCTGGGGACTGATCATCTACGACGAGGTGCACCTATTGCCCGCGCCCGTCTTCCGCATCACCGCGGAGCTTCAGGCCAGGCGTCGCCTGGGGCTCACCGCGACACTGGTCCGTGAGGACCGGCGCGAAGAGGACGTCTTCTCGCTCATTGGGCCCAAGAAGTACGACGTGCCCTGGCACGACCTGGAACGCCAGGGCTGGATCGCCCCCGCAATCTGTTATGAAATCCGTGTTGACATGCCCGCGGCAGAGCGTATGGACTATGTGATGGCCGAGCGCCGTCACAAGTACCACTTTGCTGCGGATAGCTCCAACAAACTGGAGATCCTGGACAGATTGATCTCGTATCACCAAGGTGATCGTCACCAGGGCGACCGCGTTCTGATCATCGGCATGTATCTGGCACAGCTGGAGAACATCGCCAAGCGCTACGGCTATCCTATCATCACCGGCAAGACCAAGGTGACGGAGAGAGAGAGGCTGTATGAGCAGTTCAGATCAGGGGAGATTACCACTCTGGTTGTCTCCAAAGTTGCCAACTTCTCCGTTGACCTGCCGGATGCCAGCGTAGCCATCCAGATCTCCGGCACGTTTGGCTCGCGGCAAGAAGAAGCCCAGCGGCTAGGACGGATTCTGCGCCCGAAGTCGGATGGGCGCCAAGCCTACTTCTACAGCATCGTCACCAAAGAGACTGTGGATCAAGACTACAGCGCCAACCGCCAGCGGTTCCTGACCGAACAGGGCTATCGCTACCTAATCCTGTATGGAGATGAGATCCCAGGCGCCCTGGCGCACACACAGCAAAGCACCTAGTGTGGGCCTACTGCAGAGGTCAAGACCGTAGGAACATGGAGAAACAGCACCGAACAGAAGCTACCGGAAGAGCAAACACATCCCTTGACCCTCAATGGGGATACGTGTGGCAGGTCCCACCAGCCCCCAGCCCCAATGATCACACTCCCGTGTGGCGTTCCATCCCCCAGGATCCTGTCACCGATATGGTCGAGGAACTGGTGGGGATGGAATGGCGCGTCGCAGACTTGCGCGAGCGGATCGTCAGCTTGGGGCTGAGACCCAAGGGACGCACCCGGTTGGATCTGGCACAGCAACTGGCGGAGGCACTATTGGCTCCGAGCCGGCTGACCGAAGCTGTAGCCCGCCTCCCAGAGACGTCGCGGCTGTACTACACACATCTGCTGCTGCGATCCCATACCAAGAAC
>CBFCZM010000120.1:0-7488 GCA_965602565.1 uncultured Anaerolineae bacterium | reverse complement strand
TGTGTACTGGTTTCCGTCAATACGTGCATGGTGATGTCCTTTCGATACACTAGATACGTCCTGCTTCACTTGTTCGTGGACCGCGGTCATCGTCCGGCGTGCCGGCAGCTTGGCGCGCGCACGGTAGTCTGGGCTAGAGTTGTGCTTGCGTGCGCACTTCCCGAGAGCCGGAGCGGGCGAGATGCCCGCGGTCCAACATCCAGAGAACCAGAGCGGGCAAGATGTCCGCGGTCCAATAGCCAGAGAGCCAGAGCGGGCGAGACGGCCGCGGTCCAACAGCCAGAGAGCGCCCGGCTAGAGTATCTTGAGCAGCGGCAGCTCAGTCGGATCCTCACGCATCAGCATCTCCACATCGTCCAGTTCCAGAGGCGCCGCCGCCGTGAAGATCTCGATACCATCCTCCGTGACTACCAGCGTGTCCTCGACCCTGATGTACAGATTCTCCTCTCGGATCCACATCTGCGGATCCACGGTGAAGACCGTGCCCGGCACCAGGGGCCTGCCGTAGTAGCTGCCGTCATCGTGAACCGCCAGCCCGACCGGATGCGATAGATGCCCGCGGAACTCAAGCGTCCGCCGCGCCCCCTCACGATAGACCTCTTTCGAGAAGGGCCACGCGGCCCAGACGTCTCGCATCATGATGGCAGCTTCGTCCATCACTTGCTCGGGCGTCACGCCGGGCCGGATCCTCGAGAGCAGCACCTTGTGATACTCGACCACAAAGCCGTACAGCTCGCGCTGCCGGGGAGTGTAGGTGCCGTTCACCGGCCACATGCGGCCGATGTCGCTGGTATAGTGGTTGCACTCCGGCGCGACATCCATCAGGACCAGATCGCCATCCTTCATCGCGCTGTCCAACCGGAAGTAGTGCCCGTGCCAGATGTTCTCGCCGGCGGCAATGATGGGACGATACCCCTCTCCCTGCGCGCCGTGTAACGCGTAGATGTAGTTGGCCAGCGCGCCCAACTGGTACTCGATCACGCCCGGACGGGAGACCCGCATCGCCTCGCGCACGGCCACGGCAGCGAGATGTCCCGCCCGGCGCAGCACATCGACCTCGCGCGCGCTCTTGACGGAACGCATCTTGTCCAAGATTGGCGTCAGATCCCGGACAACCAGTTTGGCGTATCGCGAGCGCAGCAGGCTGATGAGATGCTGCTCGCGCGTGGGACGCCCATCCCACGGATCGCGCGCCATGGCCTCGTCAGCCATCGACAGCTCGTGGCGACACGTCCCCCGGACCTCAGCCGGCGCGTGAGGCGTATAGACCACCGAAGCACCGGCCAGATGCGCGGAGAGATCGGAGACCGGATAGACAGCCTCGACACCGGTGAGGCCCCTGACCAGCTCAGCATCCTCCAGTCCCGGAGGCGCCCCCTCACCGATCTGTGCCTTGCCGCGGAGCGGCAGATAGAGCGCGCTCGTGCGCGTTCGTCCGTCCATCAACAGATAGGCTTGCGGCGTCACCAGACCACAGCAGTAGAAGAACTGGCTGGATTGGCGGAAGACGACGAAGCCGCGCTGCGGCGCTTCGGCCCGCACCAGGGCCGGCGCGCCATCGCCGATCGCATCGTAGATGTGCTCTCGGCGGGCGATGAATTCGTCAGCAGGGAAATCGCTTGTGTCCTTGATTTCGGTCAGATCATCATCAGCTATGTCTGCGTTCACGCTCATCTCCTGAACTGAGTGTTTCGCCAATCCAGGCCAGGACCTTGGCCTCCAACAGATCGAGCGGGACACCGCCATCTTCCAGCAAGACACGATGGAAATCGCGCACGTCGAAACAGGTCTCCAGCTCGGACTCAGCCCGTTCACGAAGCTCGCTAATCTTGAGCTCCCCTATCTTGTACGCCAGGGCCTGGCCGGGCCAGCCGATATACCGGTCGATCTCGTTGGTGATGTTGAGCAAGGACAATGCGGTATTCTCAGCCATGTAATCAATGGCCTCCTGGCGGGTCCAGCCGAGTGCGTGCATCCCCGTGTCGACCACGAGGCGGGCCGCTCGCCACATCTCGAAGACAAGGCGTCCGAAGTCGCTGTAGGGATCCTGGTAGAATCCCATCTCGATTCCCAGACGCTCCGAATAGAGCGCCCACCCCTCGATGAAGGCCGTGATGTCGCCAAACCTGCGGAAGTTGGGCAGGTCCAGCTCCATTTGGAGTGCCAGCTGCAGGTGATGTCCCGGAACCGCCTCGTGGAGCGAGAGCGCTTCGTACTCGTAGAGCGGGCGGCTCTCCAATCCATAGGTGTTGATATAGTAGGTGCCGGCCCGAGAGCCGTCCCCGGCGCAGGGGAAGTAGTAGGCAGTGGTCGACTTCGGCGCGGCGTAGGCCGGGATCTCGCGAATACCGTACGGCATCCGGGGCAACAGGCTGAAGAGCTTGGGCAGCTCACCGTCGATCCGCTTGGAGATCAGAGCTACGTATTGCAGCAAGGCCTCGGGCGTATCCAGATAGAACCGCGGATCTGTGTGGAGGAAATCAAGGAACGCCTGCAGATCACCCACGAAGCCCACGTCCTCGATAATGCCGGACATCTCATCACGAATGCGCTGTACCTCGCTGAGACCGATGGCGTGCACCTCCTCCGGCGAGATGTCCAGTGAGGTGTATCGCCGCACACAGTGCTCGTAGTAGGCCCGGCCATCCGGAAGCGCACTGGCGCCGATCTCATCGCCGGCCCCCGGGATGTAGGTCTCCGTCAGAAAGTCCAGCAGCGCCTGATACCCCGGCACCACCGAGCCTAGAACTGCCTCCGCAGCTGCAACCTGCAATCCCGCACGATCCGACTCGCCGACCGCCACAGGAAATGCCTGGAACGGCGCAAAGAAGACGCTCTCAACAGGATCGGTGACGATGTGCGGTGTCAGCGCATCCTCGACACCCACCATCGCGATGCGCGGCGCCATCACGCCGGCAGCCATCCCGGCGCGCATCAGGGCGATATGCTCCTCAGCGTAGGCCTTGAACCCCGCCAGGCGCGCCAAATAGGCCTCGTAGTCCTGCACTGTGTTGAACGGCGCTGTGTTCGCTGTGTGCGGAAAGAAAACGTGGAACCCGGATTGTGCCTTAACCGGCATCAGAAAGGCACGGAACTCATAGTCAGCGATGCGATCACGCAGTACCCGTGCGAAGATGCTGTAGTCCAACCGGTCGCTCCCGGGCAGCGCCGTGCGATCCATCGCGGTCAGACGATCCAGAAAGCCGCGCGCTTGCGATAGGCGCTGTTCGTAAGCTTCGACCGACACGGACGGGAGACAATCGTTGAAGCGATGATCGCCGCACCGCGTTGCCAAGAGCGGGTTGTCCCGCATCCGAGCCTCCCACTCATCGGCCAACAGCAGACGGAACTCCTGTGAAGCCCGTTGTCGGGCAGGTTCAGAACTGGGCATAGCTACCTCCATTATCAGACCAGAGAGATGCCTCACGCAGAGCCGCCAAGCACGCAAAGGAAACCGAGACAAGGGATAGGATTCGGACACTACACAACAGGTGTCGATGGTGCTTTCTCCATTCGCTGATTCGCTGATTCTCCATTCTTCTGGTCCTTTGCGTTCTTGGCGGCTTTGCGTGAGATATTCCGAAGGACCCTACGAAAGCGTCGCCGTCCGCAGGATCAACCGGTCCTCGGTCCAGTTGTCGCGGTACCACGTACATGCCTCAAACCCATCGCTCAGCGCTGCCATGCGGGTCTCCAGCATCTCGCGGAATTCCGCCATCACCCCCGCATGCGCGGGGTCCTGTGCCAGATTCACCATCTGGTAGGGGTCCGCCGCATTATCAAAGAGCAGCTCTTCGGCGTCCGAACGGTAGATGGCATGGGTATACTGCTTGGTCCGCAGCGCTCGCCACTCGTGCCCGTCCTCCCAGGCCGCAGTGGCACCGGTACACTCCATCAGGGCGGCGGCGGGCTCCGGGCCTGGTTCGTCGATCACGCAATGGCTCAGATCCATGCCCTCGACCCCGCCGGGGATCGGCAGATTGAGGAGCGAGAGCAGCGTGGGCATGATATCGGGCGTGTTCAGGCACACATCGCTCTCCTGCCCGGCTGGGGTGTGCCCCGGCCAACGCACCAAGAAGGGCACACGCGCGGCCTCATCATAGAAGATATTCTTGGCACGTCGCCCGTGCGCCCCAAAGAGTTCGCCGTGGTCGGAGGTGAAGACCAGGATCGTGTCATCGCGCAGCCCGAACGCATCGATGGCTGCAAGCAGGCGCCCGAGATTCCAGTCGAGGTTCGCCGTCATCGCGTAGTAGATCCGCATCCACTCGGTGATCTGCGCGCGCTCCTCATTGCTGAGCCGCGCCCATGCATCGGCGTGGGCGTCGTTGTCCTCACCGTAGCTCGGCGGCAGCTGGAACTCAACGTCGCTGAAGGCCCCCAGGTAAGCCGCCGGCACATTCGCGCCACCCAGGGATCGTGCGGCGTGCCGTAGGAGAGGAACATGGCGAAGGGCTTCTGCAAATCGGTCGCGGCGCGCAGCCGCTCGATTGCCAGATCCGTCTGACCGTCGGGTTCATAGCCTTTCAGGGTGATCTTCTCCGGGCTGTCTGTGTGGTAGTAGGCATCCACATACTCGTGATGAAAGTTGTAGGCCGCCCAGTAGCCGTCAAAGCCCAACCGGTCCGGACCCGGCGGCGTATAGGAGTTCTCCACGTCGTAGTGATGGCCCAGCTGGTTGGCCCACAGATGCCATTTGCCGATGTAGGCTGTGTCGTAGCCATTCTCGGTCAACACATGCCCGATACAGCGGTGGTTGGTGTTCATCCGCAGCTCGTTGATCACCATCCCGGTGCTGGTTGTGTACTTGCCGGTCAACAGGCTGGCGCGGTACGGCGCACAGACCGGATGGCCCGATACAGCATTCGAGAAACTCAGGCTCTCCTCGGCCAATGCATCGATATTCGGTGTCCGGGCCAGCGGATCGCCGGCATACCCGCACGACCGGTACCGCAGCTGGTCGGCGAAGATGTAGAGCAGATTGGGCGACGGGCGACCTGGCATAATGCTCCTACGTGTATGAGCGAGAAAGCGAGCAAGCGAGCAAGCAGAAAGGCGAGAAAGCGATAGGGAGAGCTTTCCCCGAATTGATAGACACTGAAGTCAGCGAGGCTCCTGCTTGTGAGGATTGGGCGGTCCGATCCTCATAGTCCAGCGCGACAAGCCTTGGAGCGGTTTTGGAGATGACGGCTCTGCGTTTCGCTTTCCCGCCTTCTCGCTCTCTCGCTTTCTCGCCCTATCTCAGCACCCCCCGAATCTCCGCCAACTCCTCCGCCGTGAAGACACTGTCACCCGCCGCGGCGTTCATCGCGGCTTGCTCAGCCGACTTGGCGCCGGGGATGGCCACCGGAAGCGACGAGTGCGAGATCACGTAGCGCAGCGCGGCGGTGACCATCTCAGAGCCCGGCGCGAAGCGTGACTTGAGCGCCTCGACCCTGGCAATGTCGGCCTCGTATTGGGCCCGCTGCGCGCCACCCTCGTTCCACGAGGCGCGCACATCATCGGCGAAGACGGAGTCTAGACCATACTTGCCCGAGAGCAAACCCCGGCGCAGGGGACCGCGGACCATCACGCCGATGCCGTGTTCCTCGCAATAGGGTAGCAATGCGGCCTCCGGCGCGCGGTTGAGCATCGAGTAGTTGACCTGCACGACGCTGCAGGTACCGTTGACGTTGAAGCGCCTGAGTATGCCCAGGCTGTCCGTGGAGATACCGTAGGCGCGGATGCGACCGCGCTGCTTGAGCACCTCGAACGCCTCCAGGTAGACGCTCGGGTCCTCGATATTGCCCTCGTGGCAGAGCTCGACATCCAGGTAATCCGTCTGCAGGCGGTGGAGCGAGGCGTGAGCACAGAGGCGGATCATGTCAACCGTGGTCTTGGGCACACCCTGGCCCGTGCGCTTGCCCCAGTGGCCGATCTTGCTGACGATGAAGACACGGCTGCGGATGCCGGCCAGCGCCGTGCCGAGCCGCTCCTCCGAGAGCCCGTTCGGCACACCATAGGATTCCGCCGTGTCGAAAAGATTCACGCCGCAGTCAAAGGCCTTGCGCATCGCGCCCCAGGCCGTGACGTCGTCGATGTCACCCCACTGATTTCCGATGTTCCACGTTCCCATCCCGATGGCAGAGACCTGCCAACCGGTTGCTCCGAAGTCTCGATATAGCATTGGGTGCCTCCTGTAGTAGGTAACTGAATAAGAGAATCAGCGAATGAGCGAGCAAGCGAAAAGGCGGGGGATTGCTTGACATCCGGTCACCTCCCCTAAGAGTGTGCCAGGTCGCTCATCTGACTGTCTACCCTTTCGGGAACGCTCTCCTTATCGCTTTCTCGCATGCTCGCTCAATCGCTCTCTCGCTCTATCGTCCTGCCGCTACTCCGCCGCACAACCAGATCCGTGGGCAGGATAATCTCCTGCGGTGGGCCGGGCGTCTCTACAGTGAGACGCTGCAGCAGGAGCTGTGTCGCGTGCTGACCCATCTCATAGGCCCGCTGCGCCGCGACCGTCAAGAATGGTTCCATCGTGAACGTGGGCGGCAGATCGTCGAACGCCACCAGCGCGATATCCTCCGGCACCCGCAGCCCCACCTCGCGCAGCGCCCGGAAAGCGCCAATGGCGATGAAGTTGTTGGCTGCGAAGAGCGCCGTGGGCCGCGGCCTGACCGCCAAGACCTCCTGCGTCATCAAATACCCACCCTCTTGCGTGAAGGCGCGGTAGCGCACCATCCGCTCATCCACGGGCAGACCGGCCTCTGTCAGTGCCCGCCGATATCCCACGGCGCGATCGACCGCCGTGGAGACTTCCGCGGGGCCGCTGAGCATCGCAATACGCCGGTGCCCGCGCTCCAGCAGATGCTGCGTGAGCAAGTACGCGCCGCCCTCGGAATCCGATCGCACAATGTCGACCGGAGCCGGCACGGTGCGGTCAAGAATAACCAGAGGTACCCGCTGCTTCCGGATCAGGGTGACGGAACGTGACGTGCGATTGGCCGGGACCAGCACAAACCCATCGACCTGCTTCTGGAGCAGCACGCGAACGTAGCTGTGTTCTTTGGACTCCGACTCATCGGTGTTGCACAGGATCACGTTGAAGCCGTCCGCACTGGCAACATCCTCAACCCCGCGCGCCACCGTCGTCCAGAAGGGGTTGGTGATATCGGTGAGTATCAATGCCAGCGTGTGCGTCTGTTTGGAACGCAGGCTCCGCGCCACCCGGTTAGGCACGTACCCCAGCTCCTCGATGGCAGCCTCCACGCGTCTCCGGGTCTCGTCACTGGCGTAGCCCGAGTCGTTGATCACCCGGGAGGCCGTGATCGGGGCAACGCCTGCTAGTTTGGCAACATCTTTGATCGTGGGCATAGCGCGGTCTCTCTCGACCCCGCAATCAACAGCGCCATCGCAGGGAACGAGGTGCGTGCCCATTGTACTCCGAGGACGCCATCGCGCCAGACGCCGTGTTCGGTAACCACATCATGCAAACACAAGAACACA
>CBFCZM010000119.1:0-7495 GCA_965602565.1 uncultured Anaerolineae bacterium | reverse complement strand
GACCCTGGCCAGTCCAAGGGTCGCGTCGGCAACCTGGTCCTGCGTCGCCTCCCGACGCGCCAGTAGGCTCTGGTAGGTCATCGCCGCGGTATCCCAATCGCCAATGAAGGCCGCCCGATCAGCAGTCTTGAGCACCTCCGACGGCGCCGGCGCGGGCGTAAGGATCGCTGTGGGCGTGGCCGTCAGGGGAGTTGTTGCTGTTGGAGAGGGCATCAATGTCGGCGTTTCGGTTTCTCGACCAAGATCAGGAAAGATCTCCCCCTCGACACATCCTGTGAGGATAACGATCATCCCCAACATCGCCAGCAAGCCTACCCCAAGACGTCTTGTGTGTGCGTCCATAGTACTAACATTATCACGATTCCGAGCGCGCGTGTCAATCCAGTCTTGCTGTTCTTGTAGCTATGCATTATCCTATAGTAGAAGATAGATGATCTGCGGATCCTTTGAGAAGGATACCGAGGGTCTCTCGCCATACGGAACTCAAGAGAGGGCCGACTAGGATCAGATCCATGAGCAAATCCGCCTTCTACACAGCCAAAGGTGATTGTGGCGACACAGGCCGGCTGGCAGGTGCAGAACGCATCGCCAAGAGCAGCGCGATGATCGAAGCCATCGGGACCATTGACGAAGCTACCTCAGCCATCGGGATGGCGCGCGCGCTTTCACAGTCCGACTATCTCCGCGCGGCTCTGCTCACCGTGCAGCGTCACGTCTACGAGATCATGTCACACCTATCCGCAGTGCCGGAAGCTCGCGATCAGTATGCTGGGGTCACGGACGAGGATCTCACATGGCTGCAGAACCTGATCGCGGACATCGAGAAGCACGTGCCTCCCCTGAAGGACTTCGTACTGCCAGGTGATTCACAGGCCGGCGCTGCATTTCACGTCGCCCGGACTATCGTGAGACGCGCAGAACGGCGGCTAGTCGTCTTCGCCGAGGGTGAACCCGGCCTGGCGAAGGTCAACCTGGCTTATATGAACCGTCTGTCGTCGTTGATGTTCGTAGCTGCGCTCTACGAGAATGCCGCTCGCAGCACTCAACCGGAATCGGCTCCCAGATCGGCGGAGTCTTAACGTACAGCAGCCAACCTCCGGGACCTGGCGGCGAAAGCTTCCAGGTCCCGCTCTCCAATTCCACAGGGCGGGTTCAGCGCGCGCCACAGCGCAACGAGGTCACTGTGAGAATGGACGCGCACCTGGTCGTCGATGTTCTGGATAGGCCTGGCAGGACACGGCAACCCCGTGTTCCCGCTGCCTGAACACAGGGATGCCACAAGCCACCTAGCAGTCCCACGCCCGCGTCAATGCTTGCCCTCTCAGCATTGCATGCTATCTTTCATTGAGCCTACGAGCCGCTGGGTCGTAGGCGCGATAGCGGTAGTCATAGTAGTTACGGAGGCAGGCATTGAACAACCCTCTCATTATTGTCACAAACGACGACGGCATCTGGTCAGCCGGTCTACGTGCCGCGGCAGAAGCACTCGCGCCGTTGGGAGAACTGCTGATCGCGGCGCCGGATCGCCAATGGTCAGGTGCCGGCCGATCTATGCCGGTAACCGTCACCAATCAGTGTGATGAAGTCAGCTATGCTCTACCGGATGGAAGCCGGATCAGGGCCTACCGACTGGACGCGACTCCGGCACTGTGCGTCATCCACGCCATGCTGCACCTGGCGGAGCGTCGTCCTGCGCTGGTTGTTGCAGGGATCAACTTCGGAGAGAACGTCAGCACCGAGGTGACAATCTCCGGCACAGTCGGCGCGGCGCTTGAAGCCGCCACCTTTCACGTGCCGGCACTAGCGGTCTCGGTTGAGATGGCTATTGAGAATCACCTATCCGGCGATGATGAGAAAGACTACGGCGCCGCGAAGGCGTTCACTCGTCGCTTTGCCAAACGCCTTCTGGGCGAGAGATTGCCGTTCGATACGGATGTGCTCTCCATGAACCTTCCGCGAACGGCCACCGCCGACACCCCGTGGGAATTGACCCGGCTGTCGCGGCATAGATACTTCGTGCCCACGCCCGCGGATCGAGCCAATGGCAGTGCTCGACCGGGGTACCGCATGATGGACAGCCCGGAAGAGGCGGAGATCGGCTCGGATGTCTGGTGTCTCCACCACCTGCATCATGTATCGGTGACGCCGATCTCCCTCGACCTCACCTCTCGCGCTGACTTTGGGGCACTGGACGAACGCTTGCGCGATGGCGGCAACGGGTCAGGAGAGCATTTCCCGCTGGGGGAAGAAACCAGGTAGTGATCTGCGCGATCTCAGGATCGCTGGCAGTTTTGACCCAAGTGCGCTCACAACGTTCACAATCGACTGGGCCAAGACTGCACAGCCAGCACGCTGGCCGTGCGTCTCAGAATGGGCAACACGCAGGCCCCTGATCCAGCGGAAGCTCCTGACCAAGAGGTTGCCCGATCCTGGAACGCACCCCGCGTCAGCATGATCTTGACAGAAACGTGCCTGCATCCTACACTTGAACCAGATTGGTGGCCATATGCAATATCAAACGGAGATCCTGTGTTTCAGGGAAGGGGCTCGCAGTCGCCACCCCTCACCAGAAGCCACGGTGGCAGCCGCTCAGCCGAATGTCTTGTCGGACGCCGGTAACCAGATTGCCGTACTGGTAGATCTCACACCACAACTCCCCTATCGAAGCCGGGAGATCCGAAGCCTGGTGGTGAAGACCTACTGGACCTCGTCCGGCAGCATTGTGGCTCGCCTGCGCCGCTCCTTGGCGGCAGCCAATCGCCACCTGATCTCCTTCAACCGCAAGGCCCCGTCGGGCAACAAATGCGCCGGCAGCATTACGTGTGCAGTCTTCTCAGACGGCGAACTCTTCCTGGGTCAAGTCGGGGCTGCCTATGCCTACATCAGCCACCCGCCGTCCCTCCATCAGGTGCATCCGGGCGACCCGCGCTTTGAGATCTTCCCCAGGCGCGACCGACTGCTCATCCCATTGGGCGGCACCGTCCCGCCGGTTATTCACATCGGTTATACAGTCGTGGTCCTGGGCAGCGTAGCCTGCATCGCCACCACACGGATTGCTGAGGCCATGGCACGGGAGACATGGCAGCAGACGCTGGCCCTGGCAAAGCTGGAGCCCATCGCTGACGAACTGAGCCGGACGTTCGCCTCACGCAAGATCTCAGGCAGCGCGATTCTGTTCGGCGCAGAGGCTTCACCCGTATCGCGCCCCGCGCCGTGGGCACAACCACGGCCCAACCAGGGGACGCCGCGGGCCACACAACAACGGCCCACAACCACAGCCGCATCGCTGACGTTGATTCCGCCAATCAGACGGCAGAGCTCAAAGCGAACACAAGAGACGCTCCAGGCGCCGGAGACGAGCTTACTCCCACAGCCGGTGCCCACATCTGCGAGTGTGGCCACACCCACAGATGTGGCGGAGACAACTACGTACTCGATGCCCCCCGCGCAGAAGCCCGCGGCCCGCCGGGCGCAGCGGGCACCGGACACAGAGACACCTCAGCCACAGCAACCTGCCAGAGCGCCGCAGTCCACAGTTGAGCGTCCGCGGCCGCTGCGTCCGAAGCTGAACCTCTCCCTGGACCCGCTACGCGACTGGTCCGCCAACGTCGGAGAGAGCTGGCGACAGCGCCGTGAAGCGCGTTTGACGGGGACGACCGAGCGCACCACCACCGCAGAGCACGCGCGGCTCCGCCAGGCACTGCGGACGCTGCTGCCGGGCAAGGTCGACAGCCAGAAGGCACCCACGATGCGCACGCCCCCATCGGAGCGGCAGTCGCTGACAAAAGGGCTTGCCCTGGGCTTTCTCATTATCGTCTTCCTGATCACGCTGACCAAGTTTCTCCAGCTTGGCGGCCCTCTGCGAGCCGAAGAGCTATTGGCCGACGCCGAGGCCATGCGAGAGCAGGCCTACAGCAGCCAGGAGCCCGACGACTGGTACGCCTTGCTCAACGCTGCCTCGCAGATTGTGCGCCTGGACCCGCAGAACCCCGATGCGGTCGCGCTCGAGCTTGAGGCTCAGCGCGCGATCGACGCGCTGGAGAACGCTGCCATGCTCAGCGTCACGCCGCTCCTGGAGCTCGGCACCGCGCCACGACCGCGACATATGCTGATTGCGGATAGCTGGGTTTACGTGCTCAACACAGCAACAGACGCCGTCATGGCCTATCCTCTCAGCGATGACGGCCGAACATCGACAGCGGACGGTCCCACCACTATCCTGAGGCGTGGCCAAACCTATCTTGGCGAAGTCGTCAACCATCTGGTCGACTTCGCCTGGATCACGCCCTGTGCCAACTACCCCGACGGTGCCATCTTCATCTACAGCGACGGGGGCTCTGTCTTCATCTACGAGCCCGACCTGGGGCCCGGCAGCATCTCGGTGCAACACATCGAGGGAGACCTGGAGCCCGGGAATATCACCCTGATGGAGACCTTCGGAGAGAAATTCTACCTGGTCCACAGGCAGCTCAACCAGATCCTGATGTACGAACCGGTCAATGGCATCTACAGGAGTGCTCGCCCCTACTTTGCCGATGCTGCGGCGCCCGATCTACGGCTGGTTCTGGATATCGCCATCGACGGTCGGGTCTATCTGCTGATGGGCGACGGGTCCATACAGAGCTACTTCGCCGGGTCCTACGATCCATCCTTCGGGATGAGTGGCCTCCCCGACACCGATTTCACGCCTCTGGTGATGGACATCGGTCCTGATGTCGACGATGGCCTCATCTATCTGGCGGAGACCCAGAAGGGACGCATCATCGTCTTGGACAAACGCGGCGAGTACCTGCTCCAATACCAGCTCCAAAAGGGGGAGCTGCGCCGCATCGAATCTCTCGCCGTGGCCCAAGACACCCAGGTCATCTATCTCATTGCGGAGAACCGGCTCTACGCAGCGCCGATACCCAGCTTCGAGGCACAGCCGGCCGACCAGCCGTGAGCTCCTGACCTATGCCGGAGACGCTGCGCACCTTCATTGCGATTCCCCTCTCCAGGGCCGTCACCCAGGAACTGGATAAGCTTCAGCGCCGGTTGAGGCGGGCCTGCCCGGCGCGCGCCGTGCGCTGGGTTCACGCTGAGAACATCCACCTCACTATGCACTTTCTTGGGGACATCCTGCCCGAGCGGATCGATCCGATCAAGGAAGCCCTCACCGTCGTGGGTCGCAACGTGCCGCCCTTCTCCTTCACCGCCGGCCAACTCGGCGCATTCCCCAGCACGAACCGCCCCCGGGTCATCTGGGTGGGAGTCTCGGACACAGAATCCTGGCTGGCGCTACTCCACGAGGCTGTGAACGAGAGCATGGGCCGGCTTGGCTTTCAGCGCGAAGCGCGGCGGTTCTCGCCCCATCTCACACTTGGCCGGATACAACGCAGAGCCGGCCCGGAGGACGTTCGCAACGTGGGCAAAGCACTATCGGCAACCGAGGTTGGCACACTGGGGATCGTGCCGGTGGAAGCGCTGATCCTCTTCCGGAGCGTGCTCAGGCCAAGCGGGGCGGAGTACAGGCCCCTGGCCACCTTCAAACTCGCTGAAGCCCGGACCTAATCAGGTACCGCTACTCTGTCACAACCCTACAGCACCGCACGATAGGCGGCCAACGTCTTCTCCGCCGTAGCGCGCCAACTGAACGTCCGGGCTTGCTTGATCCCGGCCCGGCGGTAGTGAGTCCCCAGATCAGGATCATCCAGCAAACGCCGGCAGGCCTCCGCAATCGTGCTCGGATCGTCCGGGTCGATCAACAACCCGGCATCGCCCACCACCTCCGGCAGGCTGGCCCGGTCCGCAACCACCACAGGAGTGCCACACTGCATAGCCTCCAGGGCCGGAAAACCAAAGCCCTCATAAAAAGAGGGCATCACCAACGCCGAAGCCCCGTTGTACAGCGCCACCAGGTCATCCATCCCGGGAGCCTCGACAAAGCGCACGCAGGACTCAAGATCCAGGGCCTGGATCTTGGAATAGACCTCGCCATATAGCCATCCCGGCCGCCCGGCAATGACCAGCATCGGGCACACCCCGCCAGACCACAGCATCGACAGTGCATCCAGCAACCCCGGCAGATTCTTGCGCGGCTCCCAAACACCCACAAAGAGCAAGTATCCCCGGTCCAGCTCAAAACGCTCAAGGACCGGGGTCACCCTGGCGTCCGGCACGGGCCTGAAGCGCTCGTCTGCAGCCAGATGGGCGACGGTCACGCGCGCCGGCGAGACGTGCAGGAGATCCGCCAAGTCTTGCTGCGTCGCATATGAATCCACAAGGATACCGTCAGCGCGCACCACGGCCCAGGAGATCTGCCGGTTGTAGAAACGCCTCGCCTCGGCGGTCAAATAGTCAGGGTAGTGCAGGAAATTGAGATCGTGGACAGTCACAACCAGGCGTCGTGCGCCCCAGGCCGGGGGGATGAAATCGGTGCTATGCAGAACGTCCAGCCGCGAAGTCAGGAGCTCAGCTCCAAGCGACCACCTCTCCAGAGGATGATGCGGCGGTGTCCAAACCGCTCTCGAGCCCACACCGGGCAGCGTCAGCGGGTCCTGCTCCTTGCGGTGCGCGACAAGCGTCAATTGCTCAGGTGAGATAACCTCGGTCAGTGCCCGTGCTAGGCGCCGCGCGTAGCGGGAGATTCCACCCGGTGCATACGCGTGTAGACGGAGATCAATGCCGATTCTCATAGACGCCACAGGATTCACCTCAACGGGCGCAGCCGACCCCGCCTTCTCCTTTGTTCAGGTCCACGCCTTGCGAATCGCAGACATCCGAGAGCACTTGATGCACACGCCGCTCCCCACCCCGGGACAGGCGGCCGTGACCATCACCATCGAGCTTACCCAGATTCAAGGCAAAGCGCAAATGGGCCCTCTTCAACTTGGGAACGAATGTCCAAGAAACCTCCGTTCCGCCGCCCACCGCGCAGCAGGAAAACGCTGTCGCGAGCTTGCAGAGGTCACGGATAGGCTTGCCAGCATCCCCGCCTACATGCACATCTCATGTAGGTCGGGCCGTTGTGCCCGACCCTCTGCTCGACAGTCCAAGCTGCTATCCTCGAAGTAGATCCCATGGTCTCCCGCCCACCCCGCAACCACGAAGACGCAGCGCAAACAGCAGAGCGGCCAAGACACCGGCCATCAGAATGCCTCCGGTCCCCTCTCCCACCTCCGTCCGCGGAGGCGCCGTCCGCGGAGGCACCGTCTGCGGAGTCACCCCTCCGGTCCCCTCTCCCATTCCGGCTGCGGAGTATGGGAGAGGGCTAGGGTGAGGGCTCTGCCGGGTCGTTTCCGAAGTAGACCGCACGTTCGCCGCCGCCCACCCCGCAGCACGAAAACCCAGCGCAGACAGCAGACCGGCCAAGACGCCGGCCATCAGAACGCCTCCGGTCCCCAGAGTGGATCGCAGAAGGCAACTAACTCAATGGCACCTCCGCTCCCCTCTCCCCCCTCCGGTTCCCTCTCCCATTCCGGCTGCGGAGTATGGGAGAGGGTTAGGGTGAGGGCTC
>CBFCZM010000118.1:0-7641 GCA_965602565.1 uncultured Anaerolineae bacterium | reverse complement strand
CGGCAAGGTCATCGCCGCTTAGCTCAATCTCAACCTGCTGCCAGAACGCCTGCTGGGCAGCCAATCGCTTACGACCGGCGATCCGCGCAGGCTCGGTATGAAAACTCGCCACCGTCTTCTCGCGCCAATTCTCCGCAGCCATCGCCGCGGGCAGTGCGTCCACTGGACCACGCCGGACCATCACCCAATAGCCGATATCCTGCAGTGCCGAGGACGCCCCCAACTTCGAAAGCTTGTCCGCATCCCACAGCACCGCAGCCTCGAGAGGCTCAACAGACTCCTCTGTCCAGAGTCCCACATGCTTGGAGATCGCATCGACAACGGCCCCAACTTTGCCTTGCGGGAAATCCGTCATTCGCAGGATCTCCCTCGCCCTGACGCTTCCCTCCCGGCCATGATTGTCATCCTTGCCCTTCTTGGCGCAGTCGTGAAGCCACGCAGCCGCCTCGACCACGTCACGATCCGCGCCGGTCAGCTTGGCTAGCCGGAGCGCCAGGCGAACCACGGCCTGCACATGCGCCCAACGGTAATTCGCGGGATGATCGTCGATGTGCCAGCGCTCGCGCATCTCGTGCAGCGTCGCCTCATGCGCCTCTCTGGCGACAATCCGCCGCCAGTCCCTGGGTTTCTCACACGTCTCTGACATGCCCAATCTCTCCTGAGTGGATTCTACGCACGATGGCGCCCCGGCCGCACAGGGAATGCTGTCGCAGGGCTACCTGACCGGACGACGCGTCCCTACGAACAGGAACTTGATCCGTCCGAAGGAGACCATACCACATCACTCTACCGGACTGGCAACACCGCCGGCCCTTCGCTGACGGCACCAACCTGGGAGGTCTTCGGGACCCGCGGAGCCCAATTGGTCGAAACGCTTGCGTGAAGAGCAGGCTGGCACGCCACAGCCGCGCGCCATCACAGTCGACGCCGTGGGAACCACATGCCGACCTCCTGCATATACGACCGGTACTCGTCGCCAAATCGTTTCAGCAGCAGCTTCTCTTCGTAGCGCGACAGATAGTAGAGAAACGAGGTCGCAGCCAACCCAACGACGCAGGAGGCAAGTGACATCGTGAACAAGAAGAGCGCTGCGTACAACAACACCTCACTGAGGTAGACGGGGTGCCGGACCACGCGGAAGATCCCTTTGCGGATCACCACGGGCGTCTCCCGGACCTCGCCGAAGACCGTCATCAGGCCCGACCAAGCGCAGTAGATGGACAGGCCCAAGAGCACGATTGCGAATGGCCCCCTCACCCACGAGGGCACCCACAAGGTCAGCTGAGTCGTCAGGTGCAGGAAGAACGAGTCTGCCACCCACACAACGAAGTACAGAACAGCGAACACGGCCTGTCCGGCATCACCCGCACCGTGCTCACCCGTGAGATCGTCACGGTCCTCCGGCAACTTCTCTCTGGTCGTCTTTGCTTCTGTCACCGCCAGCTCCTTTCTTCCTCAATGGAACGCCGCCGCGTTGGCAACAGACGCCAGTTACGCCAGACCCGCGCCGAACGAGAAACGTCACACATGACCGCCTCTCATCTCCCCAGGAGTTGCTCACCAGAGGGCGCGACAGGCGTAGCAAGCCATCCGCGTCGGGTCTGGCGGCTGCCCTGGATTACGCGTGGGCCCGAACCGCGTTGACCATCGCGGATAGCTTCGTCCCCGTCTCATAGACGTGCTGCAGGAACACCCGTTCATCATCAAGCCCCGAGCTATGGATCGAGACCTCCATACTCACGCACTTCTTGTAGGCCGACGCTCCTATAGTCCGAGACAACCGATCCCAATCTATCGTGCCCGAGAAGACCGGCTTGTGCTGATCTCCACTCCCGTCGTTGTCGTGGAGATGCACGGAGATCAGCCTCGCCTTGAGATGCTCCAGATGCATGAGCCCCTGCCCGTCGAGATTGCCGTGCCCGGCATCGTAGCACAGCCCGAGGAACTCCGCCCCATACAGAGAGAGGAGCTGACGAATCCGCACAAAGTCGTCGTGCCCCATGTTTTCCAATCCAATCCTGACACCGCGCTCGCGCGCAAAGGGAGCCAGTGCGTCTAGCGACCGGCACACCTGGGTCAGCCAGCGATCAGGCTTCGATCTCCCCTCTGTATGCAACCCAGAGCTATCGGGTCCCAATGCCGCGGCAGCATCAGAACTCTCTGACTCTGGTCCGATGGGAGACGGCAAATGCAGGATGATGACGTCGCTGCCAAGAGCTGCCGCCATCGCAATGCGGTTCTGGACCAACTCAATCCCGGCTAGCCGTGCATACTCATGGATCGAGCACCAGGCCTTCTCGCGGCCGTGGCTTGCGTGGAGATCCAGGACACGGAGTCCGTATGACGCCAGCCAGACCGAGATCTGGTCGATCTCAGACTCCGAGTAGAGGAAGTCAGTATTCCAGTGATGACACCAATGCACGTGGCTAAACCCCGCATCGGCGATATCCCGCAGGTAGGGTTCTGGGCAGCCGGTATCATGAACGTAGTCAGTCGTGATCGAGAGCATTAAACACCTCATTCTGAGATGAGATAGCCGGCACCACTATCTCAGCCCGCAGATCAAACTCAGGATGGGCACTGTCTCGCCCAGGAATCAGCAGCGTCCCCTCACCCGGTCTCCCCCGGCACCATCAGCACTGCTACTTCGAAAGCAGTTCCGCTCCCGGTCCCCAAAGGCTTTCTCCAGGCTTTGGGGCCTTCCTCGCGCTGCATTCTCGTGCTGCGCGGTGTGCGTGAGCGAAAATGGCGTCTACTTCAGAACCACATGCTGCGTGGCCCCGTCGCGCTTGGGCTCCGTCCGGAACCCGATTGCGCGATAGAACCCATCTGCCTGCTCACTGAACGTCCGCAGCGTCAACAGACCGAAATGCTGCCGTGCCTCTCAGTTGCTCAAATCGCGGTAGGCAGCCTCCATCAGCAGGAAGAAAGCCTGACCCTCTGTGGCTGTCCCCGACCGGTCGAAGTGGGGCGCACCGCAGACGCCCTGCACCAGGCCATACTGATCCACCTTGGTATACGCTGCCTCGCGCATTCTGTCCGCGTCCCGCAGGTTGACGGCGTCAAGCCACCCACCCCTCACGCCTCTGTAGATGGCATAGCTCATCATCTGCGCCGCATTCGTCTCCACGAATGTGGCAGGATCATCCAGGATGTTGTGGAACAGCCCATCTTCCCTCTGATGCTTCAGTGCACCATCCAGAAGTTCCCGAACGAACCCGGCGAGAATGGCTCTCTCCCGGGCCATTCTGTCGGGCAGCGCATGGATCACTCGTGCCATCCCGGCTGCTGCCCACCCGTTCCCAACACCCCAGAAGAGCTTTCGTCCAAATGCCTGCAGGTCCTCATCCCAGATATGGTAATAGAGCTGCATCTCAGGGTCAAAGAGGCGGTCACGGTAGCCAACCAACTGCCTGACGGCCTCTTCAGGATGCCCGGCGACTGCCAGGAAAGGCGGCGCCATATAGCACGCATCCACCCAGATCTGGTTTTCGATATGGTTGTGGAAGATGATGCCATCCCGCGTCCGGGGAGCCTTGTACAGCATAAAGTCAAGCATACGGGCTGCAGCGGCCTCAAGTGCGGGATCGCCGGTGACCCGTGCTGCAAACAGCACCGGCTCGCCGTTACTCGCCGGATCAGCTACCGCTCCCTTACCCTC
This sequence comes from uncultured Anaerolineae bacterium, assembly GCA_965602565.1. GTDB lineage: Bacteria > Chloroflexota > Anaerolineae > B4-G1 > SLSP01 > PWVB01. The sequence continues at coordinate 3,980 of CBFCZM010000118.1, read as the reverse complement.
ATTGAGCCCCAGCCGGCCATCCTTCAGCTGATTGACCACGGCGTCCTTGGCTAGCAGCACCACCAGATCCGTCTCCCGAAGCTCAAGCAGCGCCTGACTCGCGACGCCCTGCTCCCAGGCCCGCCGCTGCATGGCCAACATGGCATTCACGACCTTCTGTACTCTCACGGCGCTATCCATCGTGCTTCCTCCCCAGTATGACCCCCCCGGCACGCCCCTGGCGCCGCGAGCGGAGTCCGAGCTCTGTCCTGAGTCTCACCGCCGACTAACGGCCAATCGCAGTAGCTTGTTCCATGATCGTGGGGGCTACCGGACGCTCCAACAGGTCCAGGTTCTGCTTGAGGTGATGGACGTTCTTGGTGCCCACCAGGACAGAGCTGATGCCCTCGTTCGTGTGCAGGAAATTGAGCGCGAGCGAAGTCAGAGCATCGCTGTCGTTCCCCACCAGCTCCAGCAGCTTGATAACCTTCTGCTTATCGAAGCGGGTGTCACCGGCAAGGTGCGGAATGACCCGCGACGTCAACGCCCCGGCGGCCAGGCCTGAGCGAATCAGGACGCCGATCCCTTTGTCCTTCGCCAGGCGGATGTTCTCCGCGTTCCTCTGAGCGATCAGGCTATACCCAAGCTGCATCACATCGAAATCCCCACTGCGGATGCAGCGTGTGGCGAGCGCGCCGTCGATGGAGGCCCCAAGGAATCGGATCTTCCCCGCGCTTTGGGCATCCTTCATGGCAGCAACCGTCTCACCGCGATCCAGCGCGCCCTCAGGATCGGGACCAAAGTGTATCTGCATCAGGTCGATGACATCGGTCTTGAGCAGACTCAAGCTTCGATCGATGGACTCGCCGATCGCCGCGTAGGTGAAATCATAGAACGTGTCCGGCTCGTCATTGTGCTCCCCGCACTTCGATGCCAGCACATACTCCCCACGGCGACCTGAGATGTACGCGCCGATGCGCTGCTCGCTTCCGTGATAGGCACTGGCGGTGTCGACCAGATTGATGCCGAGATCCAACACCGATCGAAGCACCTCACCGGCTTCCTCATCGCTGGGCCTTCTCGTCTCGTCTGCATCGCCCAAGCCCCAGTTGCGTCCGATCTCCAGAGCGCCGAAACCGATGAAGGTCACCTCCGTGTCCATACGGGGTATCCTGCGTTTCTCAAGTCCTTTGGGCATGTATCCTGTCCCTCCTGAGCGTCTTCCACCACAGACCGGTACCGAATCCCGCTGTCCCAATCATACCACGTCTCACCGAACAGAGGGTAGCGCAGGATCAGAGCGCGCGCACCTCGGGCGGACGGCTGGCAGAAGTGCCCCAGACGAGCCGAGCTGGCAGCCGGCCCGCCCTACAGGTGATACGTCGGCAAAGACCCCATCAGGTCTGTCCACAGAAGACCGGAATCTGTGGTATAAACGCGATGAGGATTAGCAGACTTCGCAAGCTAGATAGGGTTGCGAGCAGAAGGTTGCTCTCAAAGCGGCTGCACAAGGTGCCATCCTGGACCGCGGGCGTCTCGCCCGCATCTTCGCGCCAGTCGGAACTGCGATGTCCATAGCAGTTGCTGCGCACTTCGTGCCCTTGGGGGCAGAGCGGGCGAGCGCCGCGCATTCTGATGCACGCATTCTGATGCACGCATTCTGATGCACGCATTCCTATGCACGCTGTCCGCAGAAGCGGCGATCCGCCGCGAGTTGTCTTCGGCACAGGTGACTGGTTAGGCATCTAGGGTGCACTCAGGTGAACAAAGAATGAGCAAGACCAGAAGTGTAGACGTCAATATCAGGCAAGCTCAGGCGTTTCTTGCCGGGCATCTTGACACCGAGCCCTCGGAGGTCGCGCTTGTCGGAGAGGGGGCCTGGTCCCGGTGTTTTGGCTTTCGTCGGGACGAGCAGGACCTTGTGATCCGATTCGGAGACTACGTCGATGACTTCCGAAAAGACGAACTGGCTCATGCCTTTGCCACTCCGGACTTGCCGATTCCCGAAGTGCTCGATATCGGGCAAGCCTTCGACGGAGTCTACGCCATCTCCACGCGGGCATACGGAGTCCCGCTTGAGAGCCTTAGCTCAACCAAATGGCTTGCCATTGTCCCTTCGGTCGTCTCTGCTCTGGAAGCGATGCGTATGACAGATCTCTCTTTCACGTCAGGATTCGGCGGCTGGGGATCTGAGGGCAGGGCACCGCACGCCGGTTGGGCCGGTCACCTTATGACAGTGGGAGATGATACACCCAATCAACGCACCCACGGTTGGCGAGAACGGCTGGCTGCTTCACCTCAAGGTGATGCGGCGTTCACGTGGGGCTTTGATCTCCTCAAGAGTGTGGCTAGCGATGCAGTTCCCCGTTGTCTCGTCCACTGCGATCTGATCAACCGCAATGTCTTGGTCAGTAAGGACAGAATCTCGGGAGTCTTTGATTGGGGCTGCTCCGTATACGGTGACCACCTATACGATCTTGCGTGGTTCGAGTTCTGGGCTCCTTGGGATCCCAAGCTGAACATACCATACTTGAGGTCGGAGCTTGAGCAACGATGGCGTGACGTGGGATATGCTCCAGAGGACAAAGAAGCGAGGCTTATGGCGTGCTATCTTCATATCGGACTCGATCATCTTGCGTACAATGCCTACCTTGGCGACTGGACAGCTTTGGTGGCAACTGCGGAGCGCATGCGAACGCTGGTGACAAGCGTCTCAACCTAGGCTTGGTCCATCTCGCGGTCAAGGAGTGCGCGCTTGCGCTCCAGGCCCCAACGATAGCCGCCCAACTGCCCATCGCTGCGGACCACCCGGTGACACGGAATAGCCACGGCGATCTGGTTGGAGGCGCACGCACCAGCCACCGCACGGGCCGCCTTCGGCTTGCCAATACGTGAAGCCACGTCCGAATAGCTCGCGGTGGAGCCTGCCGGGAGTTCCTGCAGCGCAGCCCACACCCGGCGCTGGAACGCCGTTCCCTGGACGTCCAGCGGCAGACCGAGCCCCTGCTCGGGGCTCTCCAGGAACGAGAGCACCTGAGCGACCGTGTCACGGAACTCGGGCACATCGCCAAGAAACCTGGCCTGAGGGAAGCTGGCCGACAACCGCGACTGCAGGGCGTCCGGAGAATCATCGAGGTCGATCCGGCAGATACCTTGATCGGTTGCAGCTACCAGAACCCAACCAAGATAGGACTCTGTCATCGCAAAGGTAATCATCACGCCATCCCCTCCACTCCGGTACTCTGTCGGCTTCATTCCCAGTGACGCTGTCGAGGTCTCATAGAAGCGGCTACTGGATTCATAGCCCACGCCGTAGACAGCCTCTGTGATGGAGTCTGCGCTCCGTATGCCGGCGCGCACACGTTCCAGGCGCTTCTCGTCGGCATACTGCTTGGGCGTGATCCCTACTGCCCGCTTGAAAACGCGGTGGAAGTAGTGCGGGCTCAGCCCCACTGCGTCCGCCAGCTCCTGCAGTGTCGGCACGTGTTCGGCCATCTCGATCAGCTCACAGGCTTTGACAACGACCTCCTCAGCCGTGGACCGAGGGGCGGTCATCTGAGGGGTGCAGCGTTTGCACGACCGTAGCCCCGCGCGCTCCGCATCCTCCCATGTGTCGAAGAAACGGACATTCTCGCGCTTTGGCAAGCGTGATGCGCACCCTGGTCGACAGTAGATACCGGTGGTCAGAACACCGTAGACAAACGCCCGGTCAGCCTGCGAATCGCGCCGGACGACAGTCTGCCAACGACTTTCGTCAGAGCCACGGTCTCCAGCACCGTTCATCTCAACCCTCTCAGCCTCGCCGGGTACCAACTGCGGCGGGACATCTGCCCGCCAACAGCGATCCCAGCGCCCATAGTGCCCGACCATCCATCGCTGCCAGGCCCAGGCCAATCATTGCCATGCCAAGGAAATGTCGCGGATCCAATTGCTCTCCCAGGATCGTGATGCCCAGGAACAAGGCACTTACCGGAACAAGGAACGTGACCAGCAGGACGTTC
>CBFCZM010000117.1:0-7643 GCA_965602565.1 uncultured Anaerolineae bacterium | reverse complement strand
AGGAATTGGTCATCCACGATTCCTGTGTCTATGCACGCTTCGAAGGGATGATAGAGCAACCGCGTCGCCTCCTGACAGATGCCGGAGTTGCTGTCAAAGAGCCTGAGTTGACTGGCAGATCCACCTATTGTTGCGGTGGCCCGATTGAGTCGCTGTTCCCCGGCAAGGCGCATGAGATAGCGGAGGATCGTGTAAGTCAGCTCAAGGAGAAGGGGCAGAGCATCGTCACGATGTGTCCCATCTGCCAGGTAAACCTCAGGAAGGCCGCCAAGGGCAGTTGCCGGATCGTCGACATATCCGAGGTCCTGTCGGATGCGTACCTATCCCGGAATTCATCTGCAGACTCCAGCGGATAACGTTTGGCCCTCTCCTGCTGCGTATTCTCTGTAGCGCTTCCAGGAGCGCTCATTGTGCGGAGAGTCTGCACCTGGAGGCCGACCAGTTTCAAGTGCTCAGCCCCGCGTGCGGATCTACACGCGATTCCGTGAGTTCCGGTAGTGCGAGAATTACCGCGAAGTTGCTGTTGACCCTCCTGGGATGCGTGCTGCAACAGATCTCAGGATATTCCACAGTATGAAGGGAGATTCAATTGTCTGAGAAAATGGTGGTTGTCTGTAATGGTGACACCGCGGCTAATATCATGCCGGCTTTGATTTTCGCCACATCGGGTGCCGCACTCGACTATGAAGTACACTTCTTCTTCTGCCCTGCCGGCGCAAGATGGTCCCTCAAGGGCGAATTGGAGAAACTTGGCACACCCAAGGGTCTTCCCGATCCGGTTTATCTCTTCGACAGTCTCATCGAGCTTGGGAAAAAGGTCACGCTCTGTGAACTGGCTCTGGAGAACAAGGGAATTGACCCGGCAGACGTGCGTGATGAACACATAGTAATCGAAAAACTTCCACCCTTCCTGATGGATGCGGAGGGTGCTACCGCGACATACGTCTTCTGACCGACGTTGTGTTTCCTCACACGGATTGACGTGAGCGAGGAGACCAATTGTAGGGGTCGGGCATGCCCTGCCCCTTGGGCCTGCACGATGGTATTTGACCCGAACGTGGGCGCTGCCGGAGCGGATTGATCTGGATCGTCTGATCATCGATCTGAGCTTCGAGACCAACGAGCACCGTGAGCTGTTCCCTAGCCGCAAGCCCTGAAGTCAAGCGCTGAGGCAGGGCCCTATGTGAAGTCGCACAAGATGCAGGAAAGAGGCACGGAGAGCGACAGAGCTGTTGGGACACCCACAAGGGATGTCCCAACAGCTCTGTCAGTAGGACCACAACGGCCAGACCATCTGCATACCCCGCCATCAACCAGCCAACGCAGCATCCAGGTCAGTCTTCGCTCGGCAGGTGCTGCCGCCGGGAGACTGGGAGCGATTCGCCCAGCGCCGAGCAACCAAACGGGGTGGATCACCGTATATGGAGAGGGTGTCAGCGACACTATGCGATAGGCGCGGCGTCTGCGAGTCCATTATCCACCAGAAAGGGCGTAGCTATGAGTGACAACGTTTCACGATATGAGGAGTCTGAGCAGACACAGAGTCAAGATGTCGATGCGGAAGTGTGGGATACGGCGCCACACCATCGTGGGCGTCCGTTTTCCGGCGGCTCGTGGATCGGTGGTGCGATCCTGATCGCCCTGGGGATCATTTTCCTGCTCCAGAATGCAGGGCTGGATATCCCACTGCTGCGCAACTGGTGGGCGCTCTTCATCCTCTTCCCCGCCGTGAGTTCACTAGCCCGGGCGTGGCAGGCGTACCAGGCCAACGGGCAGCGCTTTACGGGCCGTGTGTCGGGATCAACGATCGGTGGTCTGGCCCTCCTGCTGGTCTCTGTCACCTTCCTATTCGGTCTGAGCTGGTCGCTGATCTGGCCGATCTTTCTGATCCTGGCGGGGCTGGGGGCACTGATCGGGGGGATCACGTCACGCTAATGCTGGTCTGAGTGCCCTGAGGCGCGCTGCAGGGCTCCGCTGCCCGTGCAGTGTCCCGCAGTGGGCCTGGCCTGGTTGTGGTTGCTGGTGACTTTCTTTGACCTCCACGTGAGAGGCATAGCTGTGTATGAGTGGGACGCAGCTGCGGAAGGAGTCATTGCGCGATGAGTTCTGATGCTTCGTGCCTGTTCAGTCTTGACTGGACGGTCAAGGTCCTCTATCATGAAGTTAGGTCCCATTCCCCTATGTTCTCTCTGATCACCGTTCTCCCCCGCCTCGTCAGTGTGTTTTGTGAGCAATTCCACCACTCGGAGGATGTCTATGGCACGTCAGCGAGTGAGCCAACGTGACTTGAGCCGTCAGCAGCAGCGCCTCGCGCAGTCGCGTAGAGAGCGATCAGACGCATCCTCAGCACGCATTGATTCCTCGCAGGTTGGCCCTGTGACACTCCGGGGCGATCAACTGCTCCAGCTCCAGCGCACCGCCGGCAATCGGGCTGTGGCCAGACTGGCAGATTCCGCGCAGATCCAGCGCTGGGTGCCCGATCTACGGGGGGTCAGCCGTGGGCTGGAGGGGATGTCACCGTCAAGGGGCGAAAGCCGGGCAAAGGCGCAGGAGATCTACTATCGGCAATTGCTGGCACAAGAGAAGGACCCTGGCAAGCGAGGACATCTTCAGTATATGCTGAAGATGTACGAGGCGTATCCCAGCACGCACGTGGCGCCCATTCGCGTCCTAACAGCGCGTGTGATGCGCAGCCGCAGCCTCTTTCCGGTACCCCCCTTGGCGGTTGTGAAGCGCGGACACAAGGTGACTGTCCTGGGGAGCAAGGGAGACTACTATCGGGTACGCACATCGACCGGCGTCGAAGGCTGGATGTTTGGGGGGAGGCTCTTCCCGCTTGCAGGGATTAGGCTGCGGAGCGGCGGTACTACGGGGGGCACGACGCAGGGAGAAGCCGAATTTGGCGCCCGCGATACGGGCATTGGATGACATCAGCCGACATATGGTCTGGACTTAGCTCTGCCATCTGTTGGTCTAGGTCTAGCCCTGTGTCATCGGATCCTACCGGCTTGCGTGCTCTTCGATTGCCAGTAGGATGTGGGCGTATACAGCTCAGCAGCGTCCAAAGCGCCGCACCAGCCCATCACTTCCAACCAGGAGACCCAAAATGCACGCCAAGCTTTCCGCCAGTACACCTGAGGCCCAGGGAATCCCTTCGCAAGCCGTCCTTGATTTCGTCAACGCTGCTGAAGCGGATGTCGACGCTCTGCACAGCCTCATCATGCTCCGGCATGGACACCGTGTTGCCCAGGGGTGGTGGGCACCCTACGGACCTGACATCCCGCATGTGCTCTTCTCGCTGAGCAAGAGCTTCACGTCCACGGGCGTTGGGCTCGCGGTGGCAGACGGCCTGCTCAGCATCGACGATCCCGTGATCTCCTTCTTCCCGGAGGATCTGTCCGCCGAGGTCAGCGATAGGCTGGCGGCAATGCGCGTGCGCCATCTGCTCTCGATGTCGACCGGCCACGGGGAGGATACGACCAGCCATATGGTGATGGCGCCAGACGGCAATTGGGCGAGGGCCTTCCTGGCCCGTCCTGTCGATTACGAGCCGGGCACGCACTTCCTGTATAACACGGGCGCTTCCTATATGCTCTCAGCCATCGTGCAGAAGCTGACGGGGATGACGTTGCTCTCATATCTGACGGCGCGGATCTTCGAGCAGCTGGGCATCGACGGGGCGACGTGGGATTCCTGTCCGCGTGGTGTCAACTTGGGCGGCTTTGGGCTCAACCTGAAGACCGAGGACATCGCACGCTTCGGCCAGCTCCACTTGCAGATGGGTGTATGGGAGCGCGAGCAACTGCTGCCCGAGGCGTGGGTTGCGGAAGCAACATCCTATCAGACGGATAACTCATCCATGGATAACGCAGACTGGTCGCAAGGGTATGCGTTCCAGTTCTGGCGTTGCCGGCACAACGCGTACCGCGGCGACGGCGCTTTCGGCCAGTACTGCATCGTGATGCCCGATCAAGACGCTGTTCTGGCGATCACAGGAGGGCTGGGCGACATGCAGGCGGTGCTCGACCTGGTTTGGACGCATTTGTTGCCGGCTATGGTGCCGGAGGCCTTACTCGAGGACGCTTCGACATACGCGAAGCTGGCGTCCAAACTCGCCAGCCTGACTCTTCCCCCGCTGGATGGCCCCGATGCTCCGCCGATGGCTGAGTACGTATCGGGCAAGGTCTATGCTTTCGACCTTGATGTTCAGCGCGCGACTGTCGAGCCGCACCACGCGACGGCTGATGCTCAGCTGCTGCGGTCGATGTCGTTGACATTCGACGCCGGCGGGGGCACCCTCATGATCGAGGATGAGCGCGGTCCCCAGGAAATCACATTCGGCTTGGGGGAGTGGCGCTTCGGTACCACGCGGCTGGATGGTGATCGGCAGCGCAGGGTGGCAGCCAGCGGTGCCTGGGCAACGGAGGATACGTTTGCCGTCAAGCTCTGCCTCTACGAGACACCGTTCTGTCCCACGATTCTGTGCCGGTTTGACGACGGACAAGTCGTTTACCAATTCAAGCCCAATGTGGGCTTTGGGCCGCTGGAGCGCCCCGAGTTGGTGGGGAACGTGGTGCAGTGAAACTGCGAGAGCTTATGCCAACGACGTGGCTGTTGATCGGCTTGGTCCTGGCGGCGCTGCTGCATCTAGTCGTCCCTGGCGTGCGCTTGATAGCTGCGCCATGGGTCCTTCTGGGGCTTGTCCCGGTGGCGATTGGCATGTGGATCAACCTCGCCGCAGACAAGGCGTTCCGCGTGGCCGGCACGGCCGTCAAGCCCTTCGAATCTTCCTCCACCCTGGTGCGCGAGGGGGTCTTCAGCGTGACGCGGAACCCGATGTACTTGGGTTTTGCGCTGATCCTGTTGGGTGAGGCCTTGCTCCTTGGGTCGCTGACACCAATTGCGGTCGTGGTGGCATTTGTAATCGTGATGGACCGGATGTACATCGCCAAGGAAGAAGGGATGCTGGCCGAGGATTTCGGCGACGACTGGACATGCTATGCCGCGAAGACGCGGCGCTGGCTGTAGCGGACCGGCAGGGAGAGACAATGAAGCTGGACAGAGTGACGTTGGTGTACTTCTCGCCGACGCGGACGACGAAGCAGGTCCTGGAGGGTATCGCTCAGGGGTTGGGTGCCTTGGGCGTCACAAGTGTGGACCTGACCCTGCCTGAGGCGGACTCCGCTGAGACCGTGGTCCTCGACGCCGATCTGGTAGTGGTCGGGGCGCCTGTCTATGGTGGGCGCATACCGCCGACGGGAATGCAGCGGCTGCAGTTCCTGCGTGGGCAGGACACGCCCGCGATCCTGGTCGCCGTCTACGGCAACAGGGCGTTTGAGGACGCGCTGCTGGAGCTATCCGACTGGGCCCAGGCTGCCGGGTTTGTGCCTGTGGCCGGCGGCGCCTTCATCGGTGAGCATTCCTACAACACTCCGCTGACGCCTATTGCTCCGGGACGGCCCGATGCCGCGGACCTTGCTAAGGCCGCGGACTTCGGGAGAGCTGTGCGACGGCGACTCGAGGGTGTTACAGCGTCGGCGGATCTTGTGCCCGCGTCGCTGCCGGGCAGCCGCCCCTACCGTAAGCTTCACAGGTCTGGCTCGCGAGCTCCTGTCACTCGCGTTGATCTGTGCACGCTGTGCGGTCGCTGTGCCGAGGTCTGTCCGACTGGGGCCATCACCGTGAGTGATGCGGTTGTGACCGTAGCTGAGGAGTGCATCATGTGCTGCGCATGCGTGAAGGTGTGCCCGACGGATGCACGGGTGATGGAACACGAGCGTATCCTGCAAACCGCTGAGTGGCTGAGTGCCGAGCACGGCGTGCGTAAGGAACCCGAGGTCTTCATATATGGATGAATTGATCAGTGCGTCAAGAGAATTGCGTGCAGGACTTCTGGGTGATCGCCATCGCCCGGGCTACCACGTTGTAGCGCCGGAGGGTATCTGCGCGCCGTTTGATCCGAACGGCGCGCTGTTCTGGAACGGACGGTATCATCTGCACACCATCGTTCAGACGGAGAAGGGGCATTGTTGGGCCCATATCTCCAGCCATGATCTCGTTCACTGGCGTCATCACCCGCTATCGCTGGAACCCGGCGGGATCGACGAGGGCATCTTCAGTGGTGGTGCCTTCATCGACAAGAACGGCGTGCCCACCATCACCTATTGGGGTCTGGGGGAGAAGGCCGGCATCTGCATCGCGACCAGCGCCGATTCCGATCTGCATCGGTGGACCAAGAGCCCGCACAACCCTGTGATTCATCAGACCGAACTCGGGTATTCGGTGGGGGAGGATGGCCGTGTCTATGGCGTAGCGGATCCCTCTGCGATCTGGGTCCACGAGAGCCGCTACTATATGATGACCGGCAACCTGCCTGTCCTATGGGAATATGGTCGGGATCGGGATCTGGACGCCTGCAAAGGTGACACGACCTATCTTCTTGTATCCGATGACCTGATCCACTGGGAGTACCTGCACGAGTTCTACAAGAGCGACAGGGCCTGGACGCGAGAGGATGAGGACGATATGTGCCCCGACTTCTTTCCTCTCGGAGATCGACACATGTTGCTCTTCATTAGCCACAACCTGGGCTGCCAGTACTACATTGGGCGGTACGAGGACGACCGCTTCCAGCCAGAGACCCACGGGCGGATGACGTGGAACGACAATGCGTTCTTTGCCCCTGAGAGCCTGTTGGACGACAAGGGGCGGCGCATTATGTGGTCCTGGATCTTCGACGGGCGCGAGCCGGAGACCCGGCAGGCGTCCGGGTGGTCCGGCACGCTGAGCCTGCCCCGCGTATTGTGGCTCGGCGACGACAAGACGCTGCGCATGGCGCCGGCTGAGGAGCTCTCTGCACTGCGCACCCATCCTCGCACGTATAAGGCGCTTGCAGTGCGCGATGGTGAGGCCCTATGGCTGGATGACGTGACCGGAAACAGCCTGGAATTGTCTCTCGAGGTGAGGCCAGGCGCGGCGCGGCGTGTGGGCGTCAAGGTGTGTTGTTCTCCGCGTGGTGCACCGTACGGCGTGGAAGAAACGGTCGTGTTCTACGATGCCATTGATCGAATGCTCAAGGTGGACACGTCGCGATCTAGCCTGGGCGAGGGGCCGAAATCGGTCGAGGGCGGGCCACTTGACCTGGGCTCTGACGAGGCGCTGAAGCTGCGCGTCTTTGTGGATCGCTCCGTCGTCGAGGTCTTTGCCAACGAACGGCAGGCCGTGATGCGCCGGATCTACCCCACACGAGCTGACAGCGTGTCGGTGTGCCTGTTCAGTGAGGGGGCGGATGTGGTCGTCGAGTGCCTGCAGGCCTGGGATATGGCGCCGTCGAATCCCTGGTGATGGGTGTCGTGACACTGCGCCGCTATCAGGCCCCAAGCGTGAAGAGCTGGCTACGCTGAGTCTCCGTTTGGCCTGAGATCGGGGCTTCATCCGCCGCGCCTGTTTCTGCCGCCAAACCCACGCGCTGGTGGAAGCTCTCTTCGGGATCGAGAACGGGGATGTGGAGACGTGCCTGGCGGGCACGGCATCTTGCATCTGATGGCTCGGGGGGTATTGAGAACGCCGATTGTCGAACCTCTGCAGCCCGTCCCGCGGGATACGGGCTTGCGCTGCGAAGGCTACTTCGTCTGCGGCCCATC
>CBFCZM010000116.1:0-7662 GCA_965602565.1 uncultured Anaerolineae bacterium | reverse complement strand
TAACGCATCTCCGTCGCTTGAGGAATATCCCGTCACGCTAAGATTCAACCCGGAGCTGGCCCCTATCGATCTTCTTTTCGATCAGGGAGAGGCCTATGAGGCCTTGCCGGCCGAACAGCTCGACCAGGTCCGTCACCACCTGCGTGAGATCGTCGTCGTCCTGATCAAGAGCATGTTGAGCGATCAGCTGGAATTCATCGGTATTGCGAAAGAGATCTTCACAGTCCGGGATCTGCGCGACGTGCGGCAGCGCGTTATCGGACGCGGCAAGGTCGGTGGGAAAGCCGCCGGCCTACTGCTTGCTCGCAAGATCTTGGAGGCGGTCGATGACGAAACTTGGGAGGATGCCGGCTCAAAGGATCCAGTCGAGCCCCACAAACACGTCGTCATCCCCGACTCCTACTACATCGGTGCCGACGTCTTTTACGACTTCCTGATGATCAACGGCTTCACCCGCTTCATGAACCAGAAGTACCGGCGGAGCGAGGAGATCACAGCCAATTATCCACACCTCCGGCAATCCTATATGGAGGGGCACTTCCCTACCTCGATCGTGGAAGCGTTGAGGGAACTGCTCGACAAACTCGGCACGAATCCCATCATCGTACGTTCGTCAAGTCTACTGGAGGTGCACTTCGGGGCCGCACTCGCCGGCAAATACGAAAGCGTCTTCTGCCCCAACCAGGGCGCCCCTGAGGAGAACCTGGCTGCCTTGCTGCGTGCCGTCAGCCAGGTCTATGCCAGCACCCTCAGCCCGGATGCCCTGCTGTATCGCCAGCAGATGGGACTGGTTGACTACGATGAGCGCATGGCCGTTCTCATCCAGACGGTACAGGGCACGCGCTACCGCAATCTCATGTTCCCGGCCATTGCCGGTGTGGGCTACAGCCGGAATCCCTTCCGCTGGAACCCCAAGATTCGCCGGGACGACGGTTTTCTGAGGCTCGTCTCAGGATTCGGCACCCGCGCCGTGGAACGGGTAGCCCGAGACTACCCCCGCATCGTAGCGCTCAGCCACCCCGAGCTGCGACCCTATGTTGGCGCTACCCAGATCCGCAAGTACACCCAGCACTTCGTGGATGTCCTTGATCTGGATGACAACAAGATGAAGTCCCTGCCCGTCCGACAGGTTCTCGGCTACGATTACCCCGGCATTCGCTACCTGGCATCTCTGGACAAAGGCGACTACATCTCCCCCATCTTCGCCCGCCTGCAGCCCACTGACGAGGGCAGCGTGCTTCTGACATTCAACCAGCTGGTCAAGGATCGGCACTTCATCAAACTGATGCGCGCCATCTTGACTAAGCTGGAACGCTACCATCATTGGCCGGTGGATATCGAATTCACAGTTGACGTAACGCCGGGCTATCCCCACGCCACGTATGACGTGCACTTGCTCCAGTGCCGCCCGCAGACGAGCCGGAAGGAGCAGCAATCGGTGGAGATTCCTGACACCATCCCGGAATCCGATCTCTTTCTCCGAACCACTCAGTTGGTGCCGCACGGCAAAGTCTCCGACATACGCTACGTCGTCTACGTGCACCCACAGCACTACCGGCAAGCGCCCGACACCACATCCAGACTCGACATCGCGCGGGTCATAGGACGTCTGAATCGGCGGCTGGCCGGCGAGATCTTCATCCTGGCAGGTCCGGGGCGGTGGGGGAGCTCCGATGTCAATCTGGGTGTAAAGGTCACCTACGCCGATATCTACAACGCCCGGGTGCTGATCGAGATCGCCAGAGCGGATGTAGGCGCGGGCGCCGAGCCCTCCTTCGGCACGCACTTCTTCCAGGACCTGGTGGAAACCGCCATCTACCCCCTGCCGGTGACGCTGGGCGAGTCGGGCACGGTGCTCAATACGGAGTTCCTGGACAGCGCACCGAACAAGCTGCAAGAGCTGCTACCGCGGGACGCCGATGCAGGCTACTACATCCACGTCGTCGATGTGCTGGAGGCGACTCAAGGCCGCCTCCTCGAGATCATCATGAACGACGAGCAGGAACTTGCCGTCGGCTACATCAGGAGCCCCCGGTACAACGAAAAGCGGTAGATCGGGATACCCGATCTACCGCTGTCTTGCCGGCTGACTTTCCACGATCCGTGGATTCACTACACCCAGCCTCTGAGCTTGCAGGCCTCGGCAACCCGACCCACCGCCACAACGTAGGCGGCCATACGGTTGTCGATGTCGTAGGCTTTAGCCGTCTCCGCCACGGCGTGGAACGCCGTGGTCATCTTCTCATCCAACAGCTCGTGGACTTGGGGCTCCTTCCAGTAATAGCCATAGGCATTCTGGACCTGCTCGAAGTATGAGACCGTCACACCACCAGCGTTGCACAGAAAGTCGGGGATCACATAAACCCCGTTGTCGTGCAGGATCTTGTCGGCGTCCGGTGTCGTCGGGCCATTGGCCAGCTCGGCGCTGATCTTTGCCTTGATCTTCGCAGCATTGTCGAGCGTGATCTGATTCTCGAGGGCTGCCGGCACCAGGATGTCGACATCCAACTCCAGAATCTCGGCATTGGTGATACTGCTAGCCCCGGGGAAATCAACGACCGAGCCGGTCGCCATCTTGTGAGCAATCAGCGCATCGGGATCCAGTCCCTTGGGGTTGTAGATGCCGCCCTGTGAGTCGGACGCAGCGACGACGCGCGCGCCTATCAGCTCCGGCCCCAACGTCGCCGCATACTGACCGGCGTTGCCGAAGCCCTGGATAGCCATCGTCGCCCCCTCGGTCTCGAACCCCGACAACTTGGCAGCCTCACGAATGCAGTACATCCCACCGCGGGCGGTAGCATCCCCCCGTCCGGCGGAGCCGCCCAACGGCAGAGGCTTCCCGGTGATCACACCCGGGACGTTGTAGCCGCGCATGAACGAGTACTCGTCCATCATCCAAGCCATGATCTGAGGTGTGGTGTAGACATCGGGTGCTGGAATATCCATGTCCTCGCCCAAGATGCGCCCCACCTGACGGATGTAGGCGCGGCTCAGTCGCTCCAGCTCCCCCGGGGACATGACTTTGGGATTGCAGACGATGCCACCCTTCCCGCCACCCAAGGGGATATCCATCACCGCGGTCTTCCAGGTCATCCACGCGGCCAGGGCGCGCACGGTATCGATGGTCTCATGGGGGTGAAACCGCAAGCCACCCTTTGTCGGTCCGCGCGAGTCGTTGTACTGGACGCGGAATCCGTGAAAGATCTCGGTCGAGCCATCATCCATGCGTACGGCTAGGGTTGCGTGTAGTTCGCGGAGCGGCCATCTAAGCAATTCGTGCACAGCCGGGTCAAGCTGCATGATCTCTGCAGCCGTATCCAACTGCCTTTGAGCAATCTCAAAGGGATTCAGTTCTTCAGACATCTCTCTCCTCCTGAAGCCTACTAGTACAGTTGCCCCCGCAACCGTGAGTGATAACAGGTCAATAATACGACACTTTGGCTGGATAAGCAAGTGAAACGCAGCGGTGGATCGCCCGGACTATCAAGAATAGCTTCGGCTAGACCGCCGATTGGTCTTGAATCAGGCGAAGTCGTCTTGACAAGCCACCCAGGGCATTGTATAATCCTGATCAATAAGAGGGGAATGATCCGCCAATGAACTCACAGCCGCTGTCCATCGTCCTGCTTAGCAGCCTCCTTGTCATTGTCCTTGACAAGGGGACGTGAGCCGTTGGGCAGAACCAGGCCAGCACACTGAGAACGCAAGTGCACACAGAAGCCGCCCAACAGGGCGGTTTTTCCATTCGACGGAAGGTGATGTGTGAACACCCGTAGTCACCAGTCTAGCGCAGCAGTAGCCCTGAACAATGTCGCACAAGACGGCCAAGTCATTCTTGGTCTGCTTGTCGTTGTCGTTCTCATGATTCTTGGGCTCCTGCTTACCAGCGGGAGCGAGGGCGGGTAGATTGGCACAGTAGAGCCGGGGACCAGAGTAGCAGAAGGCCGAATAGCCAGCAAGAACCGCCCATCTTGGGCGGTTTCTTTGTGATAGAGGAAGAGGAGGAGACGGAATGAAGAGAACCGGTGCAGAAATCGTATGGGAGATGTTGCAGCGAGAGGATGTGGAGGTGGTTTTCGGCATCCCTGGGGGTGCCATCATGCACACCTACCATCCGCGCCGGGGCTACGGCATCCATCACGTGTTGATGCGGCACGAGCAGTGCGCGGCGCACGCAGCCGACGGGTACGCCCGTGTATCGGGTAGGGTCGGCGTAGCGATCGCCACATCGGGCCCAGGCGCAACCAACCTGGTGACCGGCATCGCCACGGCGTTCATGGACTCCTCCCCGATCGTCTGCATCACCGGTCAGGTCCCCTCAAGCCTGATCGGCACGGATGCTTTCCAGGAGACCGACATCACGGGTGTCACCCTCCCCGTCACCAAGCACAATTACCTGGTCACCGATGTGGCCGACCTGGCTGCAACCATCCATGAGGCCTTTTACATCGCCCGCAGCGGGCGGCCCGGGCCTGTCCTTATTGATCTCCCCAAAGACGTCCAGATCGCGGCCACCGAGTTTGTCATCCCGGATGAGGAAGTCAGTCTCCCGGGCTATCAACCCACAGGCGCAGGCGCGCCCGACCTCGTCAAGAGAGCCGCAGCGCTGATCAACGGGGCCGAACGCCCCATCATCCTCGCGGGCCAGGGCGTCTTGATGTCGAAGGCTATGCAGGAACTGCGCGCCTTCGTTGAGAAGACGGAGACCCCGGTGGCGCTGACCTTACTGGGCAAGGGCGGCTTCCCAGAATCTCATCCGCTGGCGCTGGGTATGATGGGGATGCACGGTGAGGCCTACGTCAACCAGGCCATCCAGGAATCCGACCTGGTCATGGCCTTCGGTATGCGGTTCGACGACCGCGTAACAGGGAAACTGGATCTCTACATTCCCAACGCACGTCGCATCCACGTGGATGCCGACGCCGCAGAGCTGGGCAAGATCGTGGCAGTCGACGTACCGATCCTGGGTGACCTCCGCCAAGTGCTCGAACAGCTTATTCCGCTGGCGGAGGGCAAGTCACACTCGGCTTGGCTCGAGAAGATCCAGGAGTGGCGCAGTGATAGCGGTCGCCGCGACATCCTGAACCGTCCGGACAACGGGCGCCTCGTCGCGGCCCACTTCATCAACGACATCTGGGAAGCCACCGAAGGACAGGCGATAGTTGTGACTGATGTCGGACAACACCAGATGTGGGCCGCTCAGTACTATCTCAACGATGTCCCCTATTCCGTGGTCACCTCCGGTGGATTGGGCACGATGGGATACGGCCTGCCTGCCGCCATCGGTGCGCAGTTCGGCCAGCCGGATCGCGAGGTCTGGGCCATTGCCGGCGACGGCGGCTGCAAGAGAAGCTGCCGATTCGCATCGCCCTGTCCAACAACAACTACCTGGGTATGGTCCGCCAGTGGCAGGAACTCTTCTACGAGGGACGCTACGAAGCCACACGCCTGCTGAACCCCGATTTCGTGAAGCTGGTCGAGGCCTATGGCATTCCGGCGTGGCGTGCCACGACGCGATCAGAAGCCCGGGACGCCATCGCGCAGGCGCGCAAGGTCGAGGGGCCGAGCTTCGTGGAATTCCAGATCGCCGAAGAAGGTGAGGATGGCAACGTCTATCCGATGGTTCCCTCAGGCGCCGCATTGCACGACATGATTCGGCGTTCACACCCAACCAGTGACGAAGAGTAGGTCTGCCGATTTACCAAGGCCGGCAGACCTACCAAGGTCGGCAGACCTTCCAAGGGAGGAGAGAAAATGCAGAGCACACTAGTAGCCCTCGTCGAAGACAAACCCGGTGTCCTGAACCGAGTTGCGAGTCTGTTCCGCCGTCGAGCCTACAACATCGAGAGCCTGGCCGTCGGCCACACCGAGAAGCCCGGCGTCAGCCGGATGACCATCGTCGTGGACAGCACCCACACCAACGTCGACATGGTGGTTCAGAATCTGTACAAGCTAGTGAATGTCATCCAGGTCGACAATGTGACCGATTCCCTGGCCGTGATGCGTGACCTGGCGCTCATCAAAGTCAATGCCAATGGCGGCAGCTCACGCGCCGAAATCATGCAGATCGTCGAGACCTTCCGGGCACGTGTTGTGGACGTCAGCCGCCAGACGCTGATGGTCGAGGTAACCGGGACTGATGACAAGATCAACGGCCTGGTCGATGTGCTGCGGCCTTACGGTATCGTCGAGATGGTGCGCACAGGGCGCGTAGCAATGGTACGCGGTAACTGTGAGCCGGTGGACGATGCTTCTGCCTGAGTGTTGGCAGGTATCGCGCTTTGATGCAGCGACCTATCCAAAGACCCGGTAGAAGCAACCCGAACAGAGACAAGCATAAGGAGAAGGAAAGTGGCGAAGATAGACTTCGGTGGCGTAGTTGAGGAGGTCGTGACTCGTGAGGAGTTCTCGCTTGAGAGGGCCAGAGAAGCTCTGAAAGATGAGGTTGTCGCGGTACTGGGCTACGGCGTACAGGGACCGGCTCAATCACTGAATATGCGCGACAACGGCATCAACGTCATTGTGGGTCAGTGGAAGGGCGACCCGGCGGCTTGGGACAAAGCTGTGGCCGACGGTTGGGTCCCAGGGAAGACGCTGTTCGATTTGGAGAAAGCGATGGACCGGGGCACGATTATCCAGTTCCTGGTCTCCGATGCAGCGCAGATGATGACCTGGCCCAGACTCAAATCGCACCTCAAAGCGGGTGACGCGCTCTATTTTTCCCATGGCTTCTCAATTGTCTTTGGCGACAGAACAGGCGTCATCCCACCGGATAACGTGGATGTGATTATGGTTGCCCCAAAGGGGTCCGGTACCAGCGTACGTGCAAACTTCCTGGCCGGCGCCGGCATCAACAGCAGCTACGCCGTCGAGCAAGATTACACGGGCCGGGCGGAGGAACGCACCATCGCCCTGGGAATCGCGGTTGGCTCCGGCTACCTCTTCCCCACGACCTTCGAGAAGGAAGTCCAGAGCGATCTCACCGGCGAGCGCGGAATCCTGATGGGCGCCCTGGCCGGCGTGATGGAAGCGCAGTACAACGTTCTGCGCAAGCACGGGCACTCGCCCAGCGAGGCCTTCAATGAGACCGTTGAGGAACTGACCCAGAGCCTGATCCGCCTGGTGGACAAGAACGGAATGGACTGGATGTACGCCAACTGCAGCGCAACGGCCCAGCGTGGTGCGCTCGATTGGCTACCCCGGTTCCGCGATGCAGTTGCCCCCGTGTTTGATGATCTGTACGAGAGCGTCGTATCTGGTGAGGAGACGCGTATCGTGCTTGAGGCCAACAGCGCGGACGACTACAAGGAACGGCTCGATGCCGAGCTGAGGACGATGCGCGAGTCCGAGATGTGGCAAGCCGGCGCCGCCGTCCGCTCCCTGCGACCGGAAAACTGGGAAGGCTAGGAACCAAGGGACAAGGAGCAAGGGATAGGGGATATAAGGAAAGGGAGTGAGGGGTTGACTGGCTCAGTCGCCCCATAGCCTCCTCCCGATTCCTTGGTGCCTTAGCACCCTGTCCCCCCCCGCAACAAGGAGGAGACAAGCGAATGGCCGAGTGTGGGGTTAGCAACCGAAACCGGATCGGCACTCACGATAATGTCAGCATATTCGATACGACGCTGCGCGACGGAGAGCAATCCCCGGGGGCAGCCCTCAACG
>CBFCZM010000115.1:0-7664 GCA_965602565.1 uncultured Anaerolineae bacterium | reverse complement strand
CGGCGCAATCAAGACAGACCCGTGAGCGAACGATCAATCCGACAGCGCGACCGCCATTCAGAGCTGAGCATGCTGAGCCAAGTCTTGGCTATTGTTGTGGGGTCGTGTCAATACCCGGGCCAGCTCGTACTGAGCCGGCCCGGGTATCTTGCGATCGTGTCCGGGGTATCTGCAAAGTTATTCGGTGTTCACGGACGCGTCATCGCCGATACATCCACGGCTACCTGGTCCCCTAGACTCTGCAGCGAATCATAGAGCACCTGGAGCACGTAGTCACTATTGTGGGCAAACCCACCGGGATCCTTGTGCACAAACTGGTAGTTGTAAGCGGCCCCTAGCAGTCGCGGCGTCCAGCTGGTGTAGCCGTTGCTGCGGTCGCCCTCGTCGTCATCCACCGTACCATTGCCGTTCAGGTCATTCAGAAAGTACGGATAGGTGCCAGCATCGTAGGCGATGGGTGCTCCGAGGACGTCGGCGGCGTAGTCCTGCATCGCCGCGTACAGCGCAGCTTCCATAGTCGCCACTTCTTCAGCCAAACCTTCCGTGGTGTCACCATCACCGTCGTAGTCCGTCTGAGACATGCGAATCGTCCGGATGTCGGTGGTCTGGTGACATGTGCTGCACTTGTCAACGTCCGCGGTCAAGCCGTGTGGGTCGTGACACTCCACACAGGTCTGCGCGCCTTCAATATGCTCGAGCTGCCCAGCGTACTCCTGACCTGCATACTGATAGGCACCGTTTGCTTCGCTGCCGAGAAGCGTGGCGCCGGCGGCGAAGTAGTGAACGTTGATGAAGCCCTGATCCTCCAGAACCTCATCTTCACCGGATTCAGCGACAGCCGCATCCACAGAGAGGCCCGACGCGCGGCCTTGGTGGCAGTTGAGACAGATGTTGCTGGCGGCGTTTCCGCTGCCGGCCTTCGCTCCGCTGGGGAACGTCACGGTCTCCACAACGTGAAGCGCGAAGTCCTCGCTCGTCTTGTCATGGCACGTCGTGCAGCTGAACCCACTGCTGACCTCTGCTGATACGTTCACGCCCTCTTCCAGATAGGTGGGCAATCCACTGTCGCTGTGGCATTTGGCACAGCGGGAGCTGACCTCACCATCCTCATCCCAGTGGCGGAAGGCTTCCGTGGAACCGGCGAAGTGCCCTGCATCATCGCGGCTGGCGGCGCTCAGGTCGATGGGATCGGCGAGCGCGCTGTTCAGGTCCGCGATGCTGTCGTACAGCAGTTCGATGACGTACTTGCCGCCGTGGGCAAAGGCGCCGGGATCCTTCATAGCTGCCTGGAAGTTGTAGGCAGCCTTGGTCAGGCGCCCCGTCCAGCTGGCGTAGCTGTTGTCGCGAACCGCCTCTTCCTCGTCGATGGCGCCGTTCCCGTCGGCATCTGTGAAGAAGTAGGGGTAGGAGTGGCCTTCGTATCCGATCGTACTGCCGGCGACCTCAGCGCTGTAGCGCTGCATCGCCTGGTAGAGCACTTCGCGCAAGCCCTCGATCTCGTAGTAGACGCCTTCCGCCGTGTCGCCATCGCCATTGTAATCGGCCCTGGACCCCATCATGCGGATGTCCTTGAGATCCTCTGCAGAGGCCACGCCCGCGTGGCACTCAACACAGCTCTCGACCTTGACCTCTAGCGTATGCGGGTCGTGGCAGTCAATACAGGTATCGACGCCGTCGACGTGCGCAAACCTGGGATCATAGGACTTGCCCTCGTACTGGTAGCCGCCCATAGCCTGGCTGCCAAACTGAGTTGCTGCAGCAGCGAAATAGTGGATATTGGTGAAACCAAGATCCTCGCTGACAGCATCCATATCGGTCACACCGGCGGCCTCGATCTTGCCATCCACCGAGACTTTGGACGCGCGCCCCTGGTGACACTGCATACAGCGTGCTTCCGCGCCCAGACCTGTGATCTCTACACCCGAGGGGAAGACCACACTGGCCAGAGTTTGCGTGGCATCGTTGTGGCAAGCTGCGCAGTCGACCGTCGAGCCCAACGCCGCCGCCTGACTGACGACGCCGGCCTCGCTACCATCGGCCCCCAGGAAGTCCTGGTACCCGTAGGAGCTGTGGCACTTGGCACAGCTCGCAGACACAACCGCGGGATCATCTCCATCCCAATGGACAAAGGCTTCCGCGTCGGCGTCGGCATGACCTGACGACTTCCACTGGGCCTCGAAAGGTCTTTCCACCGGCGCCGGGCACGCAGGTATCTCGGGCACTTCGCACTCCGGACACTCCTCCGGTGCCGGCAGCGTAGGGCACGGCTCGACCTCCTGCACCGGCGGGGCCGCCGCGGCAGGACTGCAGGCAGCTAGCACGATGGCTATGATCAAGCCGAGGACTGCGCAGAGGGGCAGCTTCTTGACATGCATGGTGATCCTCCTAGAGCAAGACTACACACGGACCGGATGAAATCGTGATGTTTCTGGGTATGAGATTAGCTAGCTCCTTGAATCATGGCTGATTATACCACATATGAATACTCCAAGTCAACTATTCCGCGGAAATATACTCAGTCCTGACTATTTCTCTCCGGTCAATCTGTGATATAATGTCGCCAGGTCTTCAGCAGAGATGTCTCGGGCAGAAACCCGGAAGGGGTCACGATGAAGCTCACAAAGAACGACTTGCTGGTGCTAGGATTCCTTCTTGCGCGTCCGATGCATGGCTACGAGATCGGCCAGGCGCTGAAGAACGATGGTGTCGAGGTGTGGTTCGAGATCAGCACCGCGGCGATCTACTATTCTCTGAACAAGCTACACCGCCTGGGTCACATCGCAGAGGCGCACTCCCGTGGCGTCAGTGGCGATCGGACCATCTACCACGTGACTGAGTCCGGGCGCGAGCAGTTCTTCGCCGATATGCGCGGGCTTCTGGCATCAAACGAGCCCGTGCGGACCGAGTATGATCTCGGTATCTCGATGCTCAATCGAATGCCCCAGGATCAGGTGGCGCCCTTGCTGCAGACCCGGGTGGAGTTTCTTGAGACGTGGATCGCCGATCTGGAGTCACGGCTTGCGGCGCTCAGTACAGACCCCCTGCAGCAAGCGATTCTCCAGCACTCAGCGGACACTGCGCGACTCGATATCGACTGGCTAAACGATATCACTGCCCAACTGAGGGCCATTCCGGAGTGCGAGATGGCGGCTGGCGGATTGATGGTTTTGCACGGGGAATTGCGGGAGTTCCATCTCCCGGATCTTATCATGCTTGTCACTTCGGGGAAGCACAGCGGCACGCTGACAATGGCTGCTGGACCAAACAGTCGTTCGGTGACGTTTGAGCACGGGGCAATTCGCTGTGTTGCATCTCAGCTATCCGGGAAGATGGTGCTCGACGAGAAACAAGTCTTGCGTGATGTCTACGAGTGCTTTGGTTGGCAAACGGGCACCTACGTGTTCGACCAGCGGGGCTGTCCGCGCGAGGGCTGTGTACTGTTGGCTGTGAGCGCCCATGCGCTGATTCTGGAAGGTGCTCGGCGCCTGGACTCCTGGGAGATCATCCAGCGCATTGTGCCGACTTCGGATTCGCTGTTTGCGCCGACGGGCGATCTCGGGCATCGTGATGACCTGAGCCTACGTGACGATGAGCTGCGAGTTCTGGCTATCGTGGACGGCGTTAAGGATATCACGACGGTTGCCGGTGTGTCGGATCTGACGGAGTTTGAGACGAGCCGGATCCTCTATGGTCTGTATCTCGTTGATCAGGTCCAGATATCGAATCCAGACAAGAGCCGTCTGAAGCGGGTGTTTCGCGAGTTCGCGGAATTGCTGTGCCGCGGGGCTGTCCCATTCCGGACCTCACCGGAAGAGGCGTCGGAGTGCGAAACTGAGGTCAACCTGCGCAGTCGCGATCTGCCCGTGAGTATTCGCGACAGTCGCATAGTTGATCAGTCCGACCCCAGTTTGGGCGCCGATGCACTGGCCGGAATCTACCGGCAGTTCCTGCAGACCCAGCACACCGTTCTGGGGGAACACTTGGGTCGTGACGTCGCCAATGAGCTTCGTCAGCAGGTACTTGGCAGGATCAGTCCTGATCTGCGCGAAACGCTGGAGCACTACGCGCTTCTATAATCACATAGCTGGGAGAGTCCGATGCGCAATCGAACTACGTTGGCCATCGCCGGGCTGCTGGTCGTAGCAGCCGTCGCCTACTTGATCATATCGACTACCGGGAGCACGGCACAGTATTTCCTCACCGTCGAGGAGCTGGCCCAGATGGGCGACGACGCGCTGGGCAGAAACCTCACCGTCTCCGGTGCTGTGCTTGGCGACACGATCGCCTACGATGCCATGGGCCCACGCGTCGCGTTCACGATCGCCCACGTTGCCGGTGATCCCCAAGAGGTGGAACGGGCAGGGGGGCTGGCTCAGCTGCTGCACGAGGCCACCCTTGACACAAGCCGTCCGCAACTTGAGGTCGTCTACGACAGCGTGAAGCCGGATTTGCTGCAGCACGAAGCGCAGGCGATCGTGCGGGGACGGCTGGCACCGGATAGTCGCTTCCTGGCCGATGAAGTGCTGCTGAAATGCCCCACGCGTTATGCGGAAGAAGTGCCCGGTCAGACGGGAGACTAGATGCTTGCAGAGATAGGACAGAATCTACTCGCTATGTCGCTGGTCGTGTCATTGTACGCGGCCTTCGCTGCTTTCTGGGGTGTGCAACATCGAGATTCCCGCTGGGCACGGAGTGCGCAACGGGGTGTGATCGTACTGGCGATCCTACTGGGCGTCGCGCTGCTGTTGCTGCTCTCGGCATTTTTGAGAGATGATTTCTCGGTGCGCTATGTGGTCCAGCACTCGTCGCGCCTGATCCCTGTCTATCTGAAGGTCTCGGCGGTCTGGGCAGGCCAGGAAGGATCCCTTCTGCTGTGGTGCTTCCTACAGGCATTATTCGCGGCGTTGTCAACGGCGCGCCCCTCGGAGAAGGCGCGCGCCCTCGTGCCTTGGGCGAGCGTCTTTCTCAGCCTGATCACCGCGTTCTTCGTCGCCGTGACATTGTTTCTCTCGAATCCCTTCGCCACGCTGCCGCAACCGATGCCGGATGGCCAGGGCCTCAACCCGCTGTTGCGGCATCCCGGGATGATCTTCCACCCGCCAGCCCTCTATGTGGGCTACGTTGGGTTAGCCGTGCCGTTCGCCTTCGCTTTGGCGGCGCTGGTGACGCGGAAGTTCGACGATTGGACCGCTGGTCTGCGAACGTGGACGTTGATCACGTGGTTGGGATTGGGACTGGGATTGCTGCTGGGCATGCGTTGGGCCTAGGATGTGCTCGGTTGGGGGGGCTACTGGGGTTGGGACCCGGTCGAGAACGCCGGGCTGTTACCTTGGTTCACCGCCACGGCACTCTTGCACGGCGGTGTGATGCAGGAGGAGAAACGCGGCTTCCGAGTCTGGAACGTTGTCCTGGTCATCTTCTCGTTCGTCCTGGTGCTCTTCGGTACTTTCGCGACCCGCTCCGGGATGATCCAATCCGTGCACGCCTATCCGAAGTCCAATCTCGGCAGCTTCTTCCTGTCGGCAATCGCCGTGACACTGGTCGGATCTTTTGGTCTGCTCTACAGCCGGCGCAGGGAATTGCGGTCGCGGCAGAGCTTCGAGAGTCTGCTGTCACGCGACGGGATGTTCTACCTGACGCTGGTTCTGCTCTCCATGTTGACTGTGTCAGTCTTCATCGGCACCGTCTTGCCCACCATCACGTCGGTGCTCCCCTCCCAGCGCTTTGAGGCCGGCCCGGCCTGGTTCGATCGGGTGACCGGACCGCAGTTCGGTGTCTTGGTCTTGGTGATCGGTCTGTGTCCGCTGCTCGGGCGGGCGACGACGACCTTGCGGCGGCTGCGTGCCAACGTGTGGCTGCTCGTGCTGGGAGCCGTCCTGGTGCCCACCGGCGCGGCGATCGCCGGCTTTACAGATCCGATCTCGCTGGTCGGATTCTCGGTCGTGGGCCTCGCGGGTGTGATCACCCTGGCGGAGTTGGTGACGGGAACCGTGGCGCGCACGCGGCGCACGGGCGAGGCGCCACTGAATGCGCTGTGGGGGCTCTTCCGCCAGCAGCGCCGCAAGTATGGCGGATATCTGGTGCATGTGGGTGTGATTCTGATGGCCGTGGGTGTCATAGGGACGCGGCTCTATCCCTTTGAGCAGGAGCAATCCCTTCAGCTCACGCAGCCCATCACTGTGGGGCGCTACATGCTGGTCTACGAACAGCTGCAGCAGGAGTTCGTCGAGGATCATACCTCAACCAGTGCAGTGGTTTCGGTCTACCGCAACGGCGAGTATCTGGCCGGGCTGCAGCCACGGTTGAACCGCTATCTGGATGGCGATCAATCGCTGACGGTGCCGGCGCTGCGCCCCGGGATCCGCGAGGACCTGTATCTGATTCTGTCCGGATGGTCCGACGATGGCAATGTAGCCACGTTCAAGATTGTGATCAACTCGCTGATCAACTTCCTGTGGTTGGGAGGACTCGTGTTCCTGGCGGGCGGTGCGCTGGCCGCCTGGCCGAAACCGAAGACACCTTTGGGGAACACGATGGCTGTTCTGACTGGCATAGCGCTGCTCGCCGGCGCGGGTTGGGCGATGTGGGGGGCCCCACACGGGATGATCGCGGATGGCGTGGGGCGACCCCTGGTAGGACAGCCGGCGCCCGATTTCCGTCTGACGCTTCTCGATGGCAGCTCTCTCTCACTGCAGGATCTTCGCGGCCAGGTAGTGCTGGTCAATTTCTGGGCGACCTGGTGTCCGCCGTGCAAAGACGAGATGCCGGACCTGCAGGAGTCGTGGGAGGCGTACCGCGACCGGGGCGTGAGCTTTGTGGGCATCGCATACCAGGATGAGCGGCCGGCCGTCGAGACTGCTTTGGCCGAATTCGGGACGACATACCCTGTCGGTTTGGATACGGGAGACCGCGTAGCAGGGCTGTACGGCATCACCGGCATCCCGGAGACATTCATTATTGACCAGCAGGGCCGCGTGTCGTATGTCTATGTCGGCGCGATCACTGCCGAAACGCTGAGTGTCGAGCTCGATGCGCTTCTCGGCTCCTCCGGCGACCAATGGGGAGCAAGATATGAGCCTGGGAACGATCCTAACCAGTGTGGCAGCCCTTGTCCTTGTCGTGGCTTATGTCGCACGACCCTTCCGCCGCGAGCGTGTTGATGTTGACCGCGCGATCGACAGGTGGATGCGACAGGTGCGGTCCGCCACTGTGGCTGTCGATGAGGCATCCATGCCGGCCGGCATGGATGCGGACGTAACCGCGCAGCGCGAGGCCGATCCGCCGGTGAGTCATTTGCCGGCCGATGCCGGCACCGTGGCGGTTGGGGAGATGGATCAGGACGAACCGGTGAACTTCTGCCCATACTGCGGACGGCGCGTGGAGCCGGATCACGTTTTCTGCCCCAAATGCGGCAGGCAACTGGCAGAGGGAAGCTTACGATGATGCGGTGGCCGAGATGTTGCCTATTGGGGGCGCTGGTACTGTCGCTGTGCTCGTTTTGGGCGGGTGGTGTTGCTGCCCAGGCGACCGGCGATGTGGCCGCTGTCGGTCAAGTCACGAACGGAACGGCCGGCGGCACCGTTCCCGCGGGTGCTCCTGTGACCCTACAATTCTTCAACGAGGCCGATTGGACGAACACCTACACGTCGACCCTGGATGCTGAC
>CBFCZM010000114.1:0-7696 GCA_965602565.1 uncultured Anaerolineae bacterium | reverse complement strand
TGCTGGCTACAATATGGGGATGTGTCACAGAAACAAGCAATGTATATGCAATATGCATTGCTTGTTGTTCTTGACCACACTTCATCGGTAGTGCTGCCCGCCGGCTGACTTCGGGGTCTCTCTTCGTATGCCGGGTTACCTGGTTGTCGTGTCTCAATCTGACTGATGATGGTCTGCTCTGGAGGTTGTGCCCAGTCAATCCGTCTGCTGAGAACACCCTTGTCCTCCTGTGGGTGCGGTGTTCTCTGAAGCGAACTGACGGCCGGGCACCGTCCCCGGAGCATTTTTCGCGATGTGGTTGCTGAAGCTTCACGGGTGCGAGTCGTGCTGCGTCCGCAGGTTCAATGGGAAAGGAGTGCCTCATCTATGGCGGTCGACAGTGTTGTCAAGCGTGACGGGACCCTTGTACCTTTCGATCGAGCGCGGATAGAGAATGCGATCTATGCTGCAGCGCGGGCGGCCGGCAATGGTGTGGGACGTCCTTGGGCGGAGACGCTCTCTTGGGCGGTGACGGCGTTACTGGCGGAGCAGGTCGACGGGAGCGGCGAGGCACCCCACGTTGAGGAGATCCAGGACGTTGTGGAGGAAGTCCTGGTCAAGTCGGGTAGTCCACGGATTGCCAAAGCCTACATTCTGTACCGGCAGCAGCGTGCGGCTGCACGCGACACCACGCGCATGATGTTGGATACTGAGAAGCTCGTGGACGACTATCTGCAACGCGCAGACTGGCGGGTCAACGAGAATAGCAACATGAATTACTCCCTTCAGGGGCTGAACTTCTATCTGGCATCATCAATAGCGGCTCGCTACTGGCTCCATACCATCTACCCGCCTGAGGTGCAGGAAGCTCATATCAACGCGGACGTGCACATCCACGATCTGGGCATGCTCTCGGTCTATTGCTGTGGGTGGGATCTGCAGGATCTCCTGGAGGAGGGGTTTGGTGGTGTGCCGGCGAAGGTTGAGAGCAAGCCGCCGCGACATCTGCGCACAGCACTCGGCCAGTTGGTCAACTTCTTCTACACTATGCAGGGTGAATCCGCCGGCGCAGTCGCGGTATCCAACTTCGATACGCTGATGGCGCCCTTTATCCGCTATGATGACCTGAGCTATAGGCAAATCAAGCAGGCCGTCCAGGAGTTCGTCTTCAACATCAACGTCCCAACCCGCGTGGGATTCCAGACGCCATTCACCAACCTGACAATGGATCTGACGCCGCCACTGACGCTGGCCGAGGAGCCGGTGGTGATCGGCGGCGAGACACAGGATGCGACGTACGGTGAGTTCCAGACGGAGATGAATCTCATCAACCGGGCCTTTGCCGAGGTAATGCTGGAGGGTGATGCTCGCGGCCGGGTCTTCACGTTCCCGATCCCTACATACAACATTGGGAAGGGCTTCGATTGGGAAGACCCGGAACTGGCCCCGATCTGGCAGATGACGGCACGTTACGGTATCCCCTACTTCGCGAACTTCGTCAACAGTGATATGAACCCGGAAGACGCCCGGAGCATGTGCTGCCGTCTGCGGCTGGACAACCGCGAACTGCGCAGGCGGATGGGCGGGCTGTTTGCCGCCGCGCCGTTGACCGGGTCTGTCGGTGTCGTGACGATGAATATGGCGCGTCTGGGCCATACCGCCCGGAACGAGCGGGATTTTCGGGAGCGTTTGGAGCGGCTGATGGAGACGGCCCAAACCAGCCTGGAGATCAAGCGCAAGATGCTTGAGTCTCTGACCGAACGCGGGCTTTATCCCTATAGCCAGCACTATCTGCGCAATGTCAAGGCGCAGTTCGGACACTACTGGTCCAGCCATTTCTCGACGATCGGCCTCAATGGCATGAATGAGGCGTGTCTCAACTTCCTGGGTGTCGGCATCGATCATCCGGATGGCAAAGCCTTTGCCGTGCGCACGCTGGAGTTTATGCGCGAGGTGCTGGCGCGGTTCCAGGCAGGGACTGGGCATCTGTTCAATCTGGAGGCTACACCGGCCGAGGGTGCGACCTTCCGTCTGGCCCGAGCGGATAGGCAGCGCTTCCCCGAGATACTCACCGCAGGCACGGAGGAGCGGCCCTACTATACTAACTCAACGCATCTGCCCGTGGACTACAGCGATGATGTTTTCGAGGTCCTGGATCACCAGGATGACCTGCAGACCCTGTACACCGGCGGCACGGCGCTGCACATCTTCTTGGGCGAACAGGTAGATGATTGGCGACAGGCCGCGCGGATGGTCCGCGCCGTGGCGGAAAACTACCGGCTGCCCTACTACACTCTGACCCCGACGTTCAGCGTCTGTCCGGTGCATGGTTACATCTCAGGTGAGCACCAGTACTGTCCCCACGACCATACCCCGGAGGAGTTGGCGCGCTTTGGCCGACCGGTGCAGAATGAGAACGAAGCCGAGGTAGCTGCCTCGTCCGAAGCTGAGGCTGTGGCTGTGCCTGCCTAGTACAGAAGGAAGGATGGAAGAATGCGAGAATCAGCGAATGACGGAATGGTCGAATGGGGAATCTGAGCTGACAGTTTGGCTGTGCCCATCTACCACTTGCTGATTCTCGAGTTTCGCATTGGACCCTTTTTCATTCGCTCATTCTCCTTTTCTCAGATTCTTTGAATCTCAAACCCTGGAGGATACGATGGAAACTAACAGACGAACGTCCGATACCGTTGGCGCTGACGTTGAGGTGAGGGTGCCGTGTGAGGTCTACTCACGCGTGGTCGGATACCTCCGGCCCGTGCAAGCATGGAATGAGGGCAAGCGCCAGGAGTATTCAGAGCGCACACCCTTCAGAATGCCCACGTTGGAGGAGACCACGGCTCGCGAGTAGCGCCTGTTTGCCCGTTCCCTGCAGTCAGCGCGGACCCGTCGTCAGGTCCGCGCTGATTGCTTGCCGTGGAGGAGTACGGATGGATATCAAGGGCTGGGTGCGCACCTCGCTGATCGACTTTCCGGGACATATCGCCGCTGTGGTGTTCACAGGTGGCTGCAGCTTCCGCTGTCCGATGTGCCACAACGCCGATCTGGTTCTTCGACCGGGAGAGCTGCCCTCGTTTGAGCTAGGCTCGATCTGGGAGTTCCTGCGCCGGCGCGCCGGGAGACTCACCGGTCTCGTGGTGACCGGCGGTGAGCCGACGCTGCAGCCTGATCTTGCGGCGTTTCTGGCAGAGGCCCGTGACCTGGGGTATGCCGTCAAGCTGGATACCAACGGTTACCACCCCGGCGTGCTGGCTGCGTTGCTGGATCAGGATCTAGTCGACTTCGTGGCAATGGATGTGAAAGCCCCGCCCGAGAGCTATGGTGTGCTGGCTGGCGTGCCGGGTATCGATCTGGACCTGATCAGGGCCTCGTTGTCGATGTTGTGTGAGGGGCGGGCACGTGTGGAGTTCCGCACCACGGTGGTCCCCGGACTTCTCGCACCTGACGATATTGGGGCCATTGCGCGATGGCTGGCAGGACTGGGTGCCGCGCCCGGCGCAACGTATGTCCTGCAGCAATTCCGAGGGGGCAGAACGCTGGATGCCGGACTCGCTGCGGTGACGCCGTACGCAAGTGACAGACTGCGGCAGATGGCGGAGTGCGCGCGTCTTTGGCTTCCGGATGTCAGTGTACGGGGTATCTGATCGGGAACTTCTGACCGTGCGCCGGCGTCTATGGTATGGGATGGGGGAAGGTCTCACTAACTCATGGAGCAGGGCCTCGGCCTCCCAATCCCGGATGGCTGAGGTGCTGTGAGCAAGGAGTGTAGCTATGTCCAGGAAACGTTGGCTCTTGCTAGGCGGCGGTGTCCTCGCCTTGGGTTTTGTCTTTGTGCTGGTTGGCTCGCTGTTCTACTTCGAGCGGCTGCCGGAGCACTTAAGCCAGCACGAGACGATTGTGCTTGGCCAATCGCAGCTCGTGCCCGGCAGCACTGCGGCGATGCGCGTTGCGGTGCGAGATAGCCGAGATGCCGAGCCCTTAGCAGGCGCCGGCGTGAAGGTCCTGATGCGCCCTGCCGAGGGGGGGCAAGCGCTCTCCGTCTATGAGGGCACGACGGACGCTACCGGCACCTTGGACGTCAGCTTCTCGGTCCCGGAGGATGCAGAGCCGGACCAAGTGCTGGTGGTGGAGACGGTATCCTCCCTGGGTTCCGACCGGATGGAGAAGCCTGTGACCCTCACGCGCGACCATCGCCTGCTGGTCACCACGGACAAGCCCCTCTACCAGCCCGCACAGATGATCCACATTCGCGTCCTGGGGCTGGGTGCGTTCGACCACCGGCCCGCTGTCGACCAGAGGGTTGAACTGGCAGTGGCCGATGGCAAGGGTAATACGGTGTTCCGCAAGTCTCTCACCACCACCTCCTTCGGGGTGGCATCCGTTGATTTCCAGCTTGCTGAGTCCGTGAACACGGGTCCGTACAAGATCACGGCAACGCTGGGCAACACCTCGTCTGAGAAGACGGTCACGGTTGAGCACTATACCTTGCCCAAGTTCGAGGTCGCGCTGAGCTCCGACCGCGACTACTACCGTCCCGGCGATCGTGTCGAGGGCACGCTGTCTGCGCGCTATTTCTTTGGCAAGGACGTGACCCAGAGCGCCGTCGTCATCGAGGGCTACACCTTCGACTTCGAGCGCGTTGTCTCCGTCGCGATTGATGGGCAGACCGACGACCTGGGGCAATTCGAGTTCGCCTTCGATCTGCCCGACTATCTCGCCGGTACTGAGTTTGAGGACGGGCGCGCGCGTTTCTACGTCGAGGCACGCGTGACCGACCAGGCAGAGCACACCGAGGTCGGCCGACTCTCGCTGCCGGTCGCCCAGCAGGCTTTGGTTATCGACGCGATACCCGAAGGCGGCACTTTCCGCGTCGGAGTGGAGAACATCCTCTACATCCTCACCAGCACGCCAGATGGCGCCCCAGCCGAATCGGAGATCACGGTTACTGTCTACGACTCGAACGAGACCCTCGTGGCGCAGACGGGGCCCTATGGCCTGGCTGAGGTCCGTTTCACGCCGCAGTCGACCTACGTCACGCTCCGCATCCAGGCCCAGGATACCACCGGGGCCTTGGCGGACCGCGAGTTCTGGTTTGAGGGACCGTACGACGAGGAATCTGTGCTGTTGCGCCCCGATGCTCCCATCTACCGCGTGGGTGACACGATGGCGTTGACGATCCTTACCTCGCAATCCACGGGCACCGTCTATCTCGATATCGTGCGCGAGGGCCAGACTGTCAGCACGCGGGCGGTCGATGTGTCGGCTGGCCGCGCCGAGATTTCTGTCGATCTCGATCCGGCCCTGTACGGCACACTGGAGCTGCACGCGTACAAGATCCTGCGCAGCGGACACATCGTGCGTGACACCCGGCTGGTCGTTGTGGATCAGGCCGCGGACTTGTCCGTCGGTCTGCAGGCTGGCGCGGATACCTACCGGCCCGGCGAAGATGCCGTGCTCGATGTGAGCGTCACAGATCCTGCCGGCACCGGCGTGCAGGCAGCGCTGGGGCTGGCCATTGTTGACGAAGCTGTGTTTGCCCTGGCCGAGCAGGACCCCGGCTTTGCCAAGCTCTACTTCATGCTGGAGGAAGAGCTGTTGGCGCCGAAGTTTGAGTTGCATGGGTTCAGCATCCCCGAGATGATCAGCGACCCCTGTCCTCGATCAGGGGACGATGCCTGTACGCCTCCTGTGTTGGAGGCTCAGGCGGATGCGGGCAAAGCCGCGCTGGCCTCGGCAATATCGGCTGCCGATCCCTTCACGCTGGAGGCCAACTCTCACGAGCAGGCGATGGCACGGGCCTATGACCGGCAGCGGGCTTTCTACAGGACCTTAGCTACAGGCTCCTTCGGGCTGTTCCTGGTGCTGCCACTGGCGGTGTTGGTGCTTAACGGCATAGCTGTGATCCGTCGCCGCCATTTCTGGAAGAGCCTGGGTCTTGCACTCGGCATTCTGATCCTGACTGCACTCTCGCTGTTGGGCGCCCTCTGGCTGGTCGATGAGCTGTTCTGGTGTCTGCAGGAGCTGCTGGTCACGCTTCTCGCGGTCTCAGGGGGGCTGCTGGCCTTGATCGGGCTGGTCACTCTCACTGTGACGGCGGTGCACCGAAAGGATGGACTGCTGGGAAGTGCCCTGATCCTGATCTCGTTGTCGATCCCTGCGGGAATCCTACTCGGTTGGTCGGTGAACCGTGGGTTGGTGATGCCCGATGGATGGCTGATCCTTGTGGGGGCGTTGGCTGCTTTGCTGCTGCCCGTCTCGCTGCTCCTCCGCGGAGCTGGATTCGCGTGGGAGCGGCGCGCTTGGCCGGCGCTGGGCGCCTGGGGCCTGGGGTTGCCGGTGCTGAGTGGCCTGGTTGTGATCCTGGGATTGGGCGGCTTCGGGACGTTGAGCCCAGGTGTGATGATGCAGGCGGCCGGTGGTGATGAGGTATGGATGATCGAACCCGCGGCTGCACCTATGGCCGAGATGGGTGTCCGCAACCTGGACACGGATGGTGTCGTCCTGGAGGTCGAGACGGTGGTCGGGAAGGAAGAGGCCACGGCTGGGGACACGGTCTCTCAAGGTGCTGAGCCCCCGCGGCTGCGCCAGTACTTCCCCGAGACGATGCTCTGGCTTCCTGAGGAAGTGACGGATGTGGAGGGCCGGCTGATGGTGGAGTTCCCGGTAGCCGACAGCATCACGACCTGGCGTGTGGTCGCCCTCGCGTCATCGCAGGATGGGCGGCTGGGCAGCGCCGCCGGCGAGCTGCGCGTGTTCCAGGATTTCTTCGTCGATCTTGATCTGCCCGGATCCCTGACGGTGGGTGACGAGATCGCCGTACCGGTGGGGATCTTCAACTACCTGCCGGAGGCGCAGACGGTGCGCTTGGAGGTCACGCGGTCGAACTGGTTCGAGCTCATCGACGAGCCCGTCAAAGAGATCTCGATTGCCTCGAATGACATCACCGTTGTCTATTTCCGCGTCCGGGCCCTGGAGTTCGGGCAGCAGCCCTTCCAGGTGACGGCTTACGGCAGCCAGATGTCCGATGCCATCCGCAAGGATGTGCGCGTCTTCCCTGATGGGAAGCAACTGCGGTTCGCCGTCTCCGACAAGCTCGATCCCACGGTCCAGCCCGTGGAGACGATCCGGATCCCGTCAGATGCGATTGCGGGCACGCAGAATCTGACGGTCAAGATCTACCCCGGTGTGGTGAGTCAGGTGGTGGAAGGCCTTGACGCCCTGCTGCGCATGCCCTTCGGCTGCTTCGAGCAGACCTCGTCGGCGACTTATCCCAACGTGCTGGTGCTGGACTACCTGAAGACGTCCGGGCAAGTCTCGCCCGAGGTGCAGATGAAGGCCGAGCAGTACATCAACCTCGGCTATCAGCGGCTGACGACCTTCGAGGTCAGCGGGGAACCCGGCGGCTTCAGCCTCTTTGGCGACTCGCCGGCCGATCCGATGCTGACGGCCTACGGCCTTCAGGAGTTCGGCGACATGAGCCGTGTGTATGAGATCGACCCCGCCCTGATCCGCCGCATTGCCGACTGGCTCTTCGCACGGCAGAATAGCGATGGTTCCTGGGAGGGCGTTGCCGGATTCCATGAGACGAACATCACCAATCTGACCGGCCGCATTCCGGTGACTGCGTTCATCGTCTGGGGACTGGCGGACGCCGGTTACGCCGACGATGGCCGCACGCAGACTGGCGCGGCCTTCCTTCGGGACCAGATCTCGCAGG
>CBFCZM010000113.1:0-7737 GCA_965602565.1 uncultured Anaerolineae bacterium | reverse complement strand
CACAGGGGAAGACGCCACCCCTGCACCGCCCGCGCGACAGCTGCCCAGTAAGGGTAGAAGTAGATGTGCAGATCGCCACCGGCGAGCCCGCGCCCGGCAAGCAAACGCCGGTAGATCAGGGCAATCACAATCAGCATCGCCATTGGGGCCAGCACATCGTGCACACCAGCCCACCGGCATCTCACAGCCTCATCGCGTCGTCTCATAGTGTCAACCGGATTCTCTCCCTGCCGCCAGCAGAGACTCAGTCCCCCGTCGGCTATCGGCACAGCTCCAGCGTCTGCAGCGCGTTGGCATCTTCGGGATCGAGCCGCAGCGCGACCTGAATCATGGGCATCGCCTCGTCACACTGACCCAGAAGGTAATACGAGAGAGCATAGCTATAGTAATACTCAATCGGCGGGCCTTTGACGACCCCGGTCGTTCCCACCATCTTGGCCACACCATTGGGTGCGGGGAAGATGGGCTCGGTGTGCACCAAGGCCCCCTCCGGTGACAAGAGCTGCAAGAACCACCCGATGTAGACCTTGCCCGATGGTGCGGGTGGGATGCCC
The DNA here is from genome assembly GCA_965602565.1 of uncultured Anaerolineae bacterium. Taxonomy (GTDB): domain Bacteria; phylum Chloroflexota; class Anaerolineae; order B4-G1; family SLSP01; genus PWVB01. The sequence goes on along the minus strand of CBFCZM010000113.1, from coordinate 7,183 downwards.
ACCACCGAGAACTCATAGCGACCGCTCACGACATCGAACCTGATCAACCCACTCACACCGGCGGTGCCATCGGCGGCCCGGAACTCACCACGCATCGGCGTCTGGCTGTTCTCCGGATGTACAAAGGCTGCGACGGCGACCTCCGGTCCCTGAGGTGTTGATCCGATGGCATTCGTGTCTTCCACGGTCACCGAAAACAGCACCGTCCTACGCCGGGATCTCGCCTCACCGTAGGCGATCGCCGGTTCATACATCTCAATCGCATCTTCGTAGTTTCGCTGATGGAAGTAGAGCGTCCCCAGATGGCCATACACGTCGATGGTATTGGGGTCCAGTTCCAGTGCCGCCTGCAGGTTCTCCTTGGCGCTGTCGTAATCCCCCAACAGCAGTTGGGTCCACCCCAACCGATCGAGTGCCACAGCATACGTGGGGTCGATCGCCAATGCGTCCTCGTACGAATTGCGCGCCACAATCAGGTTGTCTAGTGCGCCGGCATTGCGTCCGATGGCGAGATAGAGATGCACCTGCGTGTCATCTATCTCCAGAGCTTCGCGGTATCCAGCGATCGCCCCCGAGTAGTTGCCTTGGTTCTCGAGCACATAGGCCTGGTTGCGCAGCACATCCACGTTCGTGGGATCAAGCTCCAGCGCCGTGGCAATGGTCCCATTCGCAGCATACCATTGGCCGGCATCAACGTAGGCTTCGGCCAGATATGCGTAGGCTTCCGGCAACGTGGGATCGAGTTCGACGGCCTTCTCACAGAATGCCGCAGCGCGATCAGGCAAGCCCAACCAATCATAGGTCATCCCCAGCAGGGCCCAAGCATACGCACTCTCGGGCTGACGCAACAATGCTTGTCGTGCCATCTCCAAACCGCGCTCCGGCTGACCATAGTAAGTCAACAACCGCGCGAGCTCCATGTAGAGGGCTGTCTGGTTGGGCTCCATATCGAGCGCCTGTTGGTAAGCCGCAATCGCTTCACCCGTCGAGCCACGCCAGTAGGCATCCTCGCCCTGGGAGACGTAGAAGGCGGCCGAAGGGGTGGGCGTCGGTATGGGTGTTGGGGCAACGCTGGGCGTGAACGGCTCCGCGAAGTCGACCAGCGTCCGATACCCGAAGTACACGCCGGCCCCCAAGATGATGAGGACGATCACAACGCGGACCCAACGAAAGCTCGGACGCCGTCTGAAGAGCTCCTTGTCTGACTTAAGATACATAGTTCGTGTAGGTTAAGCTGTTAGCATGAGTGGTAGTTCGTGCATGATACTACAACGTGCCCGCGCGGGCGTACCAATCCCACGCTTCCTCGATCGCGGCGCGCGCGGAGACGACCGGGAAGCCGAGTTCGCAAACAGCTTTGCTTCCATCGAAGTACATGTCTCTGACGCTCAAGTCAGCCTGAGCCGCCGCAGCGGGATACGGGAACCCCAGGGCACGAGAGGCCAGCCACGTGATCTCGACAGGCAGCTGAATCATCGCCTTGGGGAGCACAGCCAGCGGTGCTCGCCCGTCGACAACAGACGCCGCGAGACGCAGAAGCGCGATGTGCCTAATGTTCTCCCCGTTGAGGATATACCGCTCACCCGCAACGCCACGCTCCGCAGCCAACACGTGGCCGAGGCCGACTGCACTGGCGGCAACGACCCCCATCCCGCCGGGAGGAGCAACCGGGAAACGGCCGCGCTTGACCAGACGCAGGATCTCGCCGCCGACGAAGTTGACGTCCCGGCGCCCGATGACCGAAGTGGGGTTCACACAGAGAACGTCTTGCCCGGCAGCGACGGCCCTGGCAACGTCTGCTTCGGCAAGGAGCTTGCTGTGTGCGTAGTGAAACCGCGCAGGCGAGCGATGATAGCACGAGGACTCATCCGGCCACTGCCCTGCGAAAACAGGAACACCCAACGTCGCAACGGAACTGGTCACAACAACACGTCGCACTCCGGCTGCCCTGGCAGCAGTCAGAACGTTGCGCGTGCCGATCACGTTGGACGCGTAGAGCGTCCCGAGCGAATTGCGCCAGTACTGCGAGAGAGCCGCCGCGTGAAAGACCAGCGCGCAGCCATCCATGGCCACTTGAAGGGAGCGCCTGTCGAGGAGATCACCCACCACATCCTCACAGGTGAGCCCGTCGAGCGCATCGGGGCGGGATGTTACGCGGCGCAGCGCCCGGACGCTATAGCCGCGAGCCAGTAGGGCCTCGGCGACGTTCGCCCCGACACAACCGGTTGCACCAGTGACGAGCGCACGCATTATCGGCGAGGCATGTGGATCTGGGGGTGGCTAGCTGGTGAAGGCATCCTGGTACCAAGCCCAGAAGCGCGTCAAACCTTCCTCGACCGTCACAGACGGATCGTAGTCAAGAAGCTCACGGGCCTTGGTCACATCGGCATACGTCGTCTTGGGTTCGCTCGCCGGAGCCGGTGGGTGCTCCATCAGCGCCTGCTTGCCCACTAGCTGCTCGATGAGCTCGACGAAATCGGCCATGCGCACCGGCCGTCCTCGCCCAAGATTGATCCGCTCGTATCCGAGGGGACGCTCCAGTGCAGCAATAACGCCTGTCACAATATCGCTGACATAAGTCCAGTCGCGGAACATCTCTCCGGCGTCGAAGAGCTTGAAGACTCTGTCGTTGACGATGCTGTCTGTGATGATGAAGGGCATCATATCCGGCCGACCGCGCTCGCCATAGACGCTGAAGAAGCGGACCGCCGTGAAGGACAGATCGAACAGATTGTGGTAGGTATACCCCATTAGCTCGCCCGCAATCTTGGAGGCAGGATAGGATGCCAGCGGCTTGCCGAGGGGATCGTCCTCACGGAAGGGAAGCCGCTCCGTGGCACCGTACACCGACGATGTAGACGCGAACACCACATGCGGAACCCCTGCGTTGCGGGCCGCCTCCAGCACATTGATCGTGCCCCGAATATTGACATCCGCGTAGAGCGGCGCACGCGAAATCGAGTACCGAACACCGGCCATCGCGGCAAGATGGGCCACCGCATCGAATCGGCCCGCCTCGAAGACGGCGTTGACGCCGGTCTCATCACGCAGATCAGCCTCGTGCATCTCGAACCGCTCATAGGCCGAGAGCACCGCAGCATTGGCCCGCTTTAGCGCCGGATCGTAGTAGTCGTTGAAGTTGTCAAACCCCACTACCGCATGACCCTGTTTGAGCAGAGTCTCAGCAAGGTTGCTGCCGATGAACCCGGCCGCGCCGGTTACCAACACCCGCATCCCTACCCCCCCTGATTACCCCAGAGAACCCACACCGTGGGATACGTGGATATCCTGAACGTTCAGCTGCAAGTTGATGCGGCCCTGCCACTCGTTCAACTCCAGCCGGTACGCGAGATCGATGCGCGGCGGGACACGGTCGATCCAATATCCCTGACGGAACGCGATGGCATCCCACGATCGCCCGGAAGCATCCGCTACATAGAGTTTGAGATGGCGACCTTCCGCACCGACAGCGCGCGCACTGAGCACGCGAACGTGCCGGCTGACGAACACCGGGACTGCGTTGCCGAAGCCGAAAGGCTGGAGCTGTTCGAGTTGATTATAGAGCTCCCACGACAGATCCCCCAGCGGCACTTCGGCATCAATCGACAGCGTCGGGACCAGGACAAGATCCCCCAGCTGCGCCTCCGCCAACGCCACGAGGCGTGATTCCAGGTCCCCAAGCCTTGAGGTCTGTACCGTGAAACCCGCAGCAGCAGCGTGGCCGCCGTGGCGCTCAAGAAGCCCGTCAAACGTGTCAAGCGCCTCAGTGATGTTGAACTCTGGGATAGACCGCGCAGATCCTTTGCTGCAGTCGCCCTCCAGTGAGACCACGACGGCAGGTCTGTAAAACTCATCCACCAACCGGCTGGCTGCCAGCCCGACAACGCCCGAGGGGAAGCTATCCGACGCCACAAAGATCAACGGGGGCAGAGAATCGTGGGCCACCACAATATCACGGGCGCGTTCGTGCACGCCGGCTGTGATCTCGCGACGCTTCTGGTTCAGCGTATCGAGTTCGTGTGCCAACGGTAAGGCCGAAGCCATGTCAGGCGCGAGCAGCAGATCCAATGCGATGCTTGCTTCGTCGATCCGGCCGGCCGCGTTCAGGCGCGGCGCAAGCACAAAACCAATGGTCTTGGTGGTGACCTTTCCGGGATCGGCACCAGCGACTCGTATCAGGGCGCTCAGGCCCGGACGGTGTCCAGAGTTGATCTTGCGGAGGCCCCGGGACACCAACGCATGGTTCTCACCTCTCAACGGAACCATATCCGCGACAGTGCCAAGGGCGACGAGCTCGAGCAAGGCCTCGTCCGAAAACTCACGCTGCGTCGTAGGCAGGGGCACATCCTGGTTGGCAGTGATCAAGGCCTGCGCCAACTTAAACGCGACGCCGACGCCGGCCAGTTCTGCACAGGGGTACGAACTGCCCGGTCGCTTGGGATTGATCAGGGCATCCGCTGCCGGGATCATGCAGCCAAGCTGATGGTGATCTGTGACGACGACGCGCATCCCGAGTTCGCGGGCCAACGCAATCTCATCGACGGAGCGGGTTCCGCAGTCAGCTGTGATCAACAGGCCCGTGCCAAGCTGAGCAAGGGCGCGAATAGCCTCGGGATTCAGCCCGTAGCCCTCGTCCTCCCGGCTCGGGATGTAGGGCTCAACACGGGCTCCCATCGTCTGCAGAGTCTCGACTAACACAGCGACAGCCGTGACCCCGTCGACATCGTAGTCACCATAGATGACGATTCGCTGTTCCTGAGTAATCGCGTTGCGAATGACGGTAACGGCCTCTGCTATGCCTTCCAACTCTAGCGGATCGCCGAAGGGCGCCTCGCGGCTGAGATAGGCATCAGCCTCTCGCGGCAGCCGCACGCCGCGATTGTAGAGCACCTGTGCCGCCGCCGGATGCATCTGCGGTAAGCCGCTGATGAAGTCAGCGGGCGCCGGCGTCGCGATCCGCCAACGCTTACGACCCAGGGAATCGAGTGTCATGCGCTCTACCTCTGCCGATGTCAGCATTTGAGTAGCCCCGCCCCGATGGCCATTGCGCCAGGGACCAGGCGCAATTCGACGTACCGATGCAGCACGTCAGTATACCACGCGGCATGGGGCAAGCAAAAAGCGGCCTCCATCCAGGAAGCCGCTTTCGTTCAGCCTCAGCCAGACCTTAGCGAAACACATAGCCTCAGAGGAATCGCGTGGTTGATCAGGACTCAGCTCAAACGCTTGGCCGAGTGGGAGTCCAGAATACCCAACCGGGCACCCCACACCTTGACAGCCCTCCGCGAGTACTCAGATGCGGAACTACAACTGCGTCAACGTGATCTTGCGCTACGCCCCTGGCTTCTCGATCCAGCCCTGATTGACGCAGAAATCCGTCACGACAGGAACGGTGATCCAGTTGCCCTGGTAGGACTGAATCGCCAGGTAGATCACGTAGACCAACAGAGCCAAGCCGGTGAAGCAGCCAACCAAGACAGCCGAAAGTATCGCTGAGATCGCGTAGCCAACCACGCTGACAACCAAAGCCTGAATGGCATTGTACTTGATGAACGGGCGGACCTTCTTGTCTTCGAGCAACAGCACAATGATCGGAACGATCGGCGAGAAGATCCAGGACAGCAGTGCCCAGAGTTTATCGTCGTCGGTGATCCCCACTTGGGGTTGCGGATTCATGTCTGCCATAGTGCTCTCTCTCCTTTAGCTAAATGGGGCCTGTGGGTATCAGTCAAGTAGTTTGGTCAGGCTTCGAACTCTATTGTAGGAGCAATGAAAGGAGAAGTCAAGCACACTACCAGGCAGAACTCGCACGGTCGCACGGATGCCCCGGACACACTCCTGCGGTATAATGCCCCTATGACGCTACCCTACGCGAGCACAGAGAGACCCAGCGGGGCAAGTCTCGGCGGCGTTGTTGTCGGGCTGAGCGGCGGCGTCGACAGCGCTGTGACAGCAGCACTGCTCCTGCAGCAAGGGTACGATGTATACGGTGTCGCCCTTGAGACGTGGCGAGCACCAACCGACTCTGCGGAAGCGCTCACACCTGCCGCAGAGGTGGCTGACCACCTCGGCATCCCGTTGATCAGGCAAGACCTGAAGGACACCTTCTACCGCCGTATCGTCACACCGTTTCTCGACGACTACACGCGCGGACTTACACCCAACCCCTGCGTGTTCTGCAATCCGACGCTCAAATTCGCGACGTTGGTTGAGGAAGCGGATCGGCTCCGTGCACCTTGGATCGCCACCGGGCACTACGCACGCGTAGTCCGCACCGAAGACGGGGTCAGTCACCTGCTCCAGGGCTTGGCCGCAGCCAAGGATCAGAGCTATGCGCTCTACCGGCTGACACAGGATCAGCTGCAGCGGCTGCTGTTGCCCCTGGGCAATCTTGAGAGCAAGGCGCGTGTGCGGGAGATTGCTCGACGTTGCGGCTTGCCCAGCGCGGAAACCCGCGACAGCCAGGACCTGTGCTTTGCCGCCGGCACCAACTATCAGGAGCTGATCGCCACACTGCGCCCCTCCGCGCTGCTGCCCGGTCCGATCTACGATGAGAGCGGCAACCACCTGGGAGACCACGACGGGCTCCCCCTCTATACCATCGGCCAGCGGAGCGGTCTGGGGATTGCGGCGCCGCAGCGTCTCTACGTCCTGAAGCTGGATTCTGATGAGAACGCCATCACCGTCGGGCCGAGATCCAGTCTGGCCAAAGCGACGTGTGTCATCAAGGCCATCACATTCACGACCGGATGTGCGCCCCGTCGCAGGTTCGAAGCCTTGGCGCGGATACGCTATGGTGCACCGCTGGCACCGGCTTCTGTCACTCTCAGGGACAATGATACCGCCGAGGTCGCATTCCGCACACCGCAGGTGGGCATTGCTCCCGGGCAATCACTCGTGCTCTACCACGAAGAGGAGACACTGGGTGGCGGTGTCATCGCGGCATAGCCGCGCCGCGTCGTAGTCGCGCCGCGTCGTAGTCGCGCCGTGGCGTAGCCTCGGTCCACACTAAGGAGATTCATCATGCCCGTATTCCTTGACATTGAAACCCAGAACACCTTCCAGGAAGTGGGAGGACGCTACCCCGAGCGCCTGAAGATCTCCGTGGCCGTCACCTTCGATACGGCCGACAACGCCTTCCACCGTTACCTGGAAGCCGATGCCGCACAACTGGCCCAGGACC
>CBFCZM010000112.1:0-7837 GCA_965602565.1 uncultured Anaerolineae bacterium | reverse complement strand
GGCTTGGGGCGCCTGTCGCTTGTGTTTGGTGGAGGTAAAAGGCATGCGCGGGCTCCAGACGGCCTGCACAAACCAGGTAGCCTACGGCATGGAAGTGCAGACTGAGTCGGATGCCGCTGTTGAAGTGCGTAAGTTCATCCTGGAACTGCTCTTCGCCGAGCGGAACCACTACTGTATGTTCTGCCAGATGAGTGGGGACTGTGAACTGCAGGATTTGGCTTACCGCTATGGGCTGGATCACTTCACTTATCCCCGGCCCTACGACAAGCTGCCTGTGGATGCGTCCCGCAAATACTTCATTATGGACCATAACCGCTGTATCCTCTGCACGCGCTGTGTTCGCGCCTGCTCAGAGATCGCAGCCAATCATACGCTCAACGTCCGAGAGCGTGGCACCGAGTCCATGATTATAGCCGACCTCAACGTGCCGTTCGGTGACTCCTCGTGCATTGAGTGTGGTTCGTGTCTCCAGGTCTGCCCCACGGGCGCCCTGATCGATGCACGGAGTGCCTACGGTGGCCGCGAGAAGGATGTCACCCACACCGAGACCACCTGTATGCAGTGCAGCATCGGCTGTACACTCGATGTCGTCACGCGCTACAACCGCTTGCTCCGCGTCGATGGTGTCTGGGACTCAGAGCCCAGCGGCGGCTTGCTGTGTGTCGATGGCCGCTTCAAGCCACTGTACGATGATCGCAAGCGTGTGACCGCGCCGATGGTACGCCGCGACGGCAAGCTGGTTGAGTCGAGCTGGGACGAGGCACTGGGCACGGTTGCTGAGCAGCTCAGGAACGGCACGTCACAGGGTCTGGCAGCCTGCGCGACCACCAATGAGACGCTGGACGCCTTCACCAAGCTCTTCAGCAAGGTCAATGGCGAGGCCGGGCTCCTGGAGCCGGTGGCACCAGCACTCGGGTACGGCACCGCGGCTAGGCTCTCGGACCTCCTCGACGCGGACTTCATCGTTGTGACCGGGGCCCAACCGCTGGACTATCAGCGCGTGGTCGGGTATTTCATCCACCGGGCCGGGGACAACGGTGCTCAGATCGCAGTGATCACGGATTCCGAGAACGAACTGAGCGAACGCGCCAATATGACGGTCTCCTATGCGGATGCCGACAGAGTCGTCAAGGCCGCTGCGGACGCCAAGAAGATTGTATTGGTCTACGGTGTGGGCATCAAGGGCAAGGTCCAGGCCGCTTTCCGCGAGTTGGGCGACAAGTTGTCCTACCTGGCGCTGAGCCCCGGTCGCAATCAGAAGGGCGCGATCTCGGACGGTCTGGAGACGGCAGAGCCCAACGGTGCTGCGACTCAGGTCTTCCTGATGGGCGAGCAGGCCGAGGACCCGGCGCTGCTGGAGAAGCTGAACGGAGCGTTCACGGTTGTCCAGGCCAGCTATATGTCACCGCTGGTTGAACGCGCCGACGTTGTACTGCCCGCACCCGTCTGGTACGAGCGAGCTGGTCACGTAACCAATGTCGACGGCGACGTCAAGGCCGTCAACCAGGTCCTGCCGATGCCCGCGGGTGTGCGTGATGATGCAGTCGTGCTCACAGCTCTGGTCGATCTGCTACAATAACGGGGGAGTATCTACATGGGAGAGAAAATCACAGTAGCTTCACAGTGGCTTGAATCTTGCGCGGGCTGCCACATGTCCTTCCTGGACATTGATGAGAAGATCGTAGAGTTGCTCAAGCATGTCGAGCTGAGCTCGACCCCGATCACGGACCTCAAGCATCCTCCCGAAGAGGGCGTAGTAGTGGGCATCCTGACCGGCGGCATTGGCAACGAGGAACAGATCGAGGAAGCCAAGCTCATGCGCGAGCGCTGCAAGATCTTGATTGCCATGGGCGACTGCGCGGTGACCGGTGGCATCTGCACGATGCGCAACTTCTTCCCCAAGGAAGAGGTACTGCGTCGTGGTTACATAGAGACCGAGAGCACGGTAGATGGCGAGATTCCGGTACACGAGGAGCTGACACCGCTTACCGACATGGTCACCGGTGTTGGGGACGTCGTCCCCGTCGACATTTACCTTCCGGGCTGTCCCCCCTCGGCGGAGGCAATCTGGTTCGTGCTATCCGAACTGTTGGAGGGCCGGATGCCGAAGCTCGAAGGCAACGTACTGAAATATGGGATGGATGGAGGGTAGAAGCAATGGCAGCAAGTGCACGGAAGATCACGATATCACCCGTGACCCGTATCGAGGGTCACGCAAAGATCACGATTTACCTGGACGACGATGGCAAGGTCACTAACTCCCTCTTCCACGTCGAGCAGTTCCGTGGTTTTGAGAAGTTCTGCGAGGGGCGAATATACTACGAAATGCCCCAGATTACCCAGCGAACGTGCGGCATCTGCCCCGTCAGCCACCACTTGGCGTCCGCCCAAGCCGTCGACGCTATCGCGGGCACCACGCCGACGCCGACCGCCCATAAGCTGCGTGACCTGATGCATATGGGACAGCTCATCCAGTCGCACGGGATGCACTTCTTCGAGCTCGCCGGCCCGGACTTCGTCCTTGGTTGGGACGCCGATCCGAAGATCCGTCACGTTGGCGGCATCATCGCAGCAAATCCCGACCTGGCGGTCAAGGCCGTCAGGCTGCGTGCTTTTGGCCAGCGGATCATCAAGATCTTGGGCGAGCGCCGCGTTCACCCCATCTTCGCCATTCCCGGCGGCGTGACCAAGCCGCTGCAGCCGGCAGAGCGCGAGGAGATCCTGCAGGAGATCGATGACCACATAGCGACCACCCAGTTCGGCATCGAATTCTTCAAGGGTTGGGCGACGGAGAACGCCGCCATGGCGAACAGCTACGCGGTCTTCCCCACCGCCTATATGGGCCTGGTCCAGGAAGATGGCGCCCTGGAGCTGTATGACGGCAAGCTCAGAATGGTCGACAGTGACGGATCACTCCTTGAGGAGTTTGATCCCACGCATTATCTGGACCACATCGCCGAGCACGTCAACAACTACACCTATCTGAAGGCGCCTTACTACAAGAAGCGAGGATACCCTGAAGGTGTCTACCGTGTCGGGCCGTTGGGTCGCCTGAACGCTGCCAGCCACATCAGCACACCGATTGCTCAGGGTGAGATGAAGATCTGGAAGTCGATCAACGGCGGTCAGCCCGTCGAAGGCACGCTCTACTTCCACTATGCACGTCTGATCGAGACCATCTACGCTCTGGAGCGCGTGAGGGAGCTTCTGGATGATCCCGATATCCTGGGAACCGACGTCGCCAATCCCCGTGGCGAGATCACGGGCGAGGGCGTTGGCGTTCTGGAAGCACCGCGAGGGACGCTTTTCCACCACTACTGGACCGATGACCTGGGCGTGATCACCAAAGTCAACATGATCGTCGCCACGGCCGGCAACGCCTGGGCGATGAATCACTCGGTCCACATGGTCGCCAAGCAATACGTGGACGGCAACAATCTCGAAGAGGGGATGCTGAACCGTGTCGAGGGCGCCATTCGCGCTCACGATCCGTGCCTCTCCTGCTCCACGCACGCGATGGGGCAGATGCCGATCCATATCGAGCTGATCTCGCCCGACGGCGAGGTCGTGGACACGCTGCACCGCGACTGAGCACCAGAACGGCGCGGCATCAGGGCTAGTCAGAACCGTAGAGTCTTCGAGGATCCGGCGAACTCCGTGTTCGTCTGGCTCGGAGGCTCTTTGCTGTCTAGGCTTGAACCGGCGCGACAATCGGCTAGAATTAACAAGAGTCGTGTTTGCCAAACATACCAACATGGCCTAGAGGTCTGGACTTGATGCAACCACTACGACACACCCTTGTTGCCGGATTTGACAATCTCTATCGCCGCGACGATGGCGTGGCGCGCTTCGTGGTCAATGCGCTGCGCGAGCGTCTCGGACGCCCCCCACTCGATCCAATGGACGACGGGTTTGGCGACCTTGCGCACGACGTGGACACCGTCGTGCTACACCAGCTGGTACCGGAATTGGCAGAGGACCTGCAAGATTACAGCCTGGTCATCTTCGTAGATGCGCACGTCGAGTCGAGCATTCCCGAGCCCATCCACGAGGAGCCGGTGGTGGTCACCTATCGCACCCCCTTTGTCTCCCACCAGACCCACCCATCGACGGTGCTGGCCTTGACCAAGCAGGTGTTCGGTGCTGTGCCGGAAGCGATTCTGCTGTCCCTGATCGGCTATGATTTTGACTTCGGCGAAGGGCTCTCTGAGGAAACCGCATCGCTGGTGCCGCAAGCCGTGGACCGGATTATCGAACTGGTCACGCCGTCCGGCAATGCGTCCGCCGATCCGGTGGGCTCCACCCCGGCGAGTGCCGACGAGATCTCTTGATATGCACGAACTCGCGGTGACCGAGGACATCCTACGCATCGTCAGCGAATATGCGGAACGCGGCAAGGCCGAGTCGGTCACCGACGTCTACCTGGTTATCGGCGAGCTAAGCAGTTTCGTGGATGACTCCATACAGTTCTACTTCAATATGATGTCGCCCGACACCATCGCAGAGGGCGCGACGTTGCACTTCCAGCGCATCAAGACCCGGTTCCGGTGCCGGAATTGCGGCCAGGAATTCGAGCCCGAGGAGCGTAACTGGATCTGTCCGGAGTGTCATGCACTGGGTGGCGATGTCATCGCCGGCAAGGAGTTCTTTGTAGAAAGCATTGAGGTTACGTCTTAAGGAGAAATATGACAGGGTATCGCTCATCTTCATCCAGCCGTGTACGGGTTGTTGAGAAGCTTCTGACGGCCAACGAAGAGGTCGCGGCCGATAACCGCGCCCGGCTCAAGGGACACGGTGTTCAGGTTGTCAACATCATGGCATCTCCTGGCGCCGGCAAAACCGCGCTGCTCCTGGCCACCATCGCGGCGCTCGCAGGAGCCGGACCCAGGGTCGGCGTCATCGAGGGTGACGTCGCCTCACAGGTGGATGCCGACGCGATCGCCACCACCGGCGTGCCTGTCGTACAGATCAACACCGGCGGCGCATGCCATCTGGATGCCCCTATGATCCGGCACGGGCTCCAAGCTCTGCCCCTTGAGGAACTGGATCTGATCTTTGTTGAGAACGTAGGCAACCTTATTTGCCCGGTCGCCTTTGACCTGGGACAGGACCTCAATGTCGGGCTGCTCAGCACACCCGAGGGGCATGACAAGCCCTACAAGTATCCTGGCATCTTCGAGGCCGTCGATCTCGTGGTCGTCACCAAGTCTGATCTGCTGCCCTATCTCGACTTCGAGCTCGATACCTTCCGCGAGCTCGTCCATGGCCTGAACCCCAACACGCCGGTCCTCCTCGTCTCCGCGAAGACCGGCGAGGGGATGGACGAGTGGGTGAGCTGGCTCAAGGGGCGGCTGGCCAGATAGATGTTGGATGTTGGATGCTAGACACACAGAAACGTATCGCACGCCGCATCAGCATCACCGGTGTTGTGCAAGGTGTGGGGTTCCGCCCCTTCGTCTATGGCCTCGCGAGAGAAAAGGGCCTTGCCGGATGGGTGCTCAACCACTCCGGCGGCGTCGATATTGAGGTCGAGGGGCCGAAAGCGGCACTGGAGGCCTTCATCACTGATCTGCAGGCTCAGGCCCCACCGCTGGCCAGGATTGAGTCACTGGAGGCACAGTCGGTCCCGCTCCAGGGCTTTGGGCCCTTTGAGATACGCCATTCCCAAAGCCAGGAAGGGCTTTACCAGCTGATCTCACCTGACGTCGCCACGTGCCCCGATTGTCTGCACGAGCTTATGGATCCGAAGGACCGCCGCTACCGGTATCCATTCATCAACTGCACCAACTGTGGCCCACGCTTCACGATCATCCAGGACATCCCCTATGATCGTCCCAAGACCACGATGTGCGTCTTCCCTATGTGTAGCGACTGTCTCGCCGAGTACGAAGATCCGGGCAACCGGCGCTTCCACGCACAACCGAATGCGTGTCCGGTGTGCGGACCGCAGGTGTGGTTGGTGGAGGAAGCTGTCAGCGATCAGCCATCAGCGATCAGCGGGCAAGCGAGTGAGCGAGCAAGCGAGAAGGCGAGCAAGCGAGCAAGCGAGGAAACGACGGAGCGATCTGACAAAGAAGCAGGTGACCCTGCGAACACCTCAGCTCTTCTGGCATCCGACATCCAACATCCATCATCCAACATCCAACATCTACCATCCAGCCACGTCTTCGCGCGGGCACGGGAACTGCTGCGGACAGGCAAGATCCTGGCGATCAAGGGCCTGGGTGGTTTCCAGCTGGCATGCGACGCCACGAACGCACAGGCGGTTGCGACACTGCGAGAGCGCAAGCGACGGCCCCACAAACCCTTTGCCATTATGGTCGCCACATTGGACAATGTGCGCGCGCTCTGCGGGGTGCCTGAGCAAGCCGAAAAGCTCCTGACCTCGCCGAAGAGCCCGATTGTGCTGCTCGACGCCAAAGACGACACACCTATTGCACCTAACGTTGCACCTAATAGCCACACGCTGGGCGTGATGATTCCCTATACGCCCTTGCATCATATTCTCCTCCGCGATGTGGGGCGCCCACTGGTGATGACCAGCGGCAACGTCACAGAAGAACCCATCGCCAAGGACAACGACGAGGCGCTACGGCGGCTTGCGCCTCTGGCTGACGCCTTCCTGCTCCACAACCGCGATATCCACGCCCGCTACGATGATTCCGTGATGCAGGTGGTGGGGAGTGGCAGAATAGAAGAATGCGAGAAAGCGAGAAAGCGAGAAAGCGAAAGAGCGGGAAGGCAAGCTAGCTCGGTCCGCGCCCCAGCATCCAACATCCAACACCCAACATCTAGCATCCAGCATCCAGCATCCGGCTTCGCCGTCCCGGCGCGGCGCGCACGCGGGTACGCCCCGTCCCCGATCCGGCTACCCTTCACAATGCCGCAGATCTTCGCCGCGGGACCACTACTGAAGAACACATTCGCGCTGACCCGCGATCAGTATGCATTCGTCAGCCAGCACATCGGGGATCTGGAGAATCTTGAGACGCTGGAACACTACGAGGCCGCCCTGGCGACCTACCGACATCTGTTCCGCATTGAGCCGGAGATTGTCGTCAGCGACCTGCACCCGGACTATCTGAGCACCCGGCTGGCCGAGGCCTTTGCCCGAGAGCACAACCTTCCGGCCCCCTATCGTGTGCAGCACCACCAGGCGCATATTGCAGCCTGTCTGGCGGATTGCGGGTGGTCTCCCGACGCTGCGTCGGCCGACGCTGCGTCGGCTGGCGCTGCGTCGGTCATCGGTGTGGCACTGGACGGCACTGGCTATGGCGAGGATGGCCATATCTGGGGCGGTGAGTGGTTTGTTGGCGACTACCGCGGATTCGAGAGGGTCGCGCACCTGGCCTATCTCCCGCTGCCCGGGGGTGACGTCGCCATCCGCCACCCGTGGCGCATCGCGGTCGCCTATCTCCACGCCCTGGGACTCGACGGAGCGATACCCCTTGGCGAGTTCTGCCCCGCCGATGTGATGCGCGTGCGAACCATGGTCGACCGCCGACTCAACACGCCGCTGACCTCATCCATGGGGCGGCTCTTCGATGCCGTCAGTGCGCTGCTGGGTGTTTGTCACGAAGTCACCTACGAAGCGCAAGCCGCGATAGAATTGGAGCAGATCGTCGGACGCAGCGCAGCGGTCGCATCATGGCACCGGATCACGCCTTATTCGTTTGGGCTGGATACCGGCGCCCTTCCCTATCAGATCCAGGTGGGAACTCTGCTTGACGCCATCCTGGACGACGTACAACGCGCCGAGCCAACGGCCTTGATCGCTCAGCGTTTCCATATGACGATCGCGGCTATGATCGTGACGGTCTGCGAGCATCTGCGCGCA
>CBFCZM010000111.1:0-7856 GCA_965602565.1 uncultured Anaerolineae bacterium | reverse complement strand
GTAGCCCCATGTGGTGACGCACGGCCTGGATGACGACTACAACGGCCTCCGCCTTCAGGAGTGAGGGCGTACCGCCGCCGAAATACAACGTCTCGGCCCGAATGCCGGCGCCACGTTCCGCGCGCAGGGCGATCTCGAAGTCGAGTGCCGCTACGTAGGCCTCCTCAAGCGACAGCAGGCCGGTGTACGTATTGAAGTCGCAGTATCCTCCAGGGGCTCAACGGTTGCTTGAGCAAACGGAGAATCCAGGAAAGGCAACCGGCTCCGGACAAACCGCAGCTTCCTACATCTCGCGAGGCGCTTGAAACGCGCCTCAGCAGAGAGGGCAGCGCTGCGGCTTGGGAACTGCCATGCAGCCACCAGCCGGATGGGAAGATGCGCCCGCGTGTAGCGCGCACCGTGGCCCGACTGATGCTCGCGCACCCTGCGTGCCACATCCTTGGTCATACCCGTATACAGGGAATCATCGCTACACCTGAGAACGTAAACATACCACACAGACGCGTCACTCCCTATGTGAGCCGCTGCCGCTCCGAGCGAAGGACGCCTGGCACCGGTGCCCTGGACCCCAAGGACGCCAAGTCAGAAGGTCAGAGGGCAAGTATACCCCCAAGCCATGGGGGGAGCAAGCGAGCGTTTGACCCCAACGCGATCGCCAGTAGAATGTCCCTGGACGCTGATAGTTGGGCCAGTACTACCTGTCACAGAAACCGCCGGACCGCCTGTCGGCGGGCCGTATCAAGAGGAGTCCAACATGCTGACACCCAGAATCCTTCGCTGCGCAGCTAGTTTGTCTGTGGCCGCTCTCCTTCTCCTGTTCGCACTCCTCACCGCCGGCCTAGGACGAGCAGACCGCAGTCCGCTGCCCGCGCTCGCTGCGCCGGCAGCCCTGCCTGCACCGGTCACATACACCGTCTACCTTCCGCTAATCGAGCGACACGCCTGGGTGCCGGCTCCGCTGCAGAACGGCAGCTTCGAAGGGGGACGGTCATACTGGAGGGATCCCGCCACTGGAATGACCCACGACTCAGTAGATGTCCCAGACGGGTGGGTGTTCTTTTGGGATCCCAGCCTCTACAAACTCCCCGAGGTACGCGTCATTGAAGCCAAAGACTCCTATCTCAACCCACCCAGGGTCTACTCAGGCACCCAGGCCCTGAAATGGTTCACGCTATACAGCAAGGGCGACGTTGGTATGTATCAGCAAGTGCCTGCCGAGATCGGCCACCTGTGCCGGGCGCAGGGCTTTGCCCACGTCTGGTACAGCCAACGCCACGACCCTTACTGGTCGGAATGGAAGGATGGGGACGGCATCTGGCACGTCATTCCCGATGGTGACCCCGGGATGGAGGTCATGATCGGCATCGACCCAACCGGCGGACAGGATCCCTGGTCCGGGGATGTCGTCTGGACCAGCGAGAACATCTACGATCAATACGATGGGTTAACAGTCCAGACCATGGCCGAAGCTCCCACGGTGACGGTGTTCATACGTGCGAGCCCGCTCGATCCCTTCATGCACACCGACGCCTACTGGGACGAGGTCAGCCTGGAGGTCCTGCACTAGCGAGGCAAAGGCCGGCCCGGGCGCCCGGTGGTTCGCCAGCCTTCCGGCGACAGCAGGGCATACGCATCTCAGCCGAGGGTCTTGTACAGACGTCGCGCCGCAGACGTCGCGCCGCAGACGGCGTTGTGGGATGTCTTCCGCGATGACGCGCGCTGGTGAACACTCGCTGTGCGCGTCAGGAGGCATAGCACCCCAGAAGACGTGCCGCCGGCACAGCTCTACGACGGCAGACCAGGGCGTAGGGGCGTCCCGTTGGTCCCTTGAGGCTGAGTTGCAGCCCAGATGCATACGCCCTGCTTGCTCCTGGAGAACCACCATCTATAATCTGCTCAGCAGGCCCCCACCAAGAACCTGTCATCCACCGACAGCACCAAGTAGGGACGAACGGACAGCGACATGGCAGACAACGACCAAGCAGAGAACATCGGGACAGGGCTCGCAAAACTCCGACACGAGAACACCGCGCTCAGGGAAGAGCTGGACCGCCTGCGGGCACTGTTCGACGGCCTCCCGCTGGGGCTGTACCAGGTAACGCCCCAGGGCAAGGTGATCATGGCCAACGCGCTGGCGCGGCAGATGCTTGGCCGAGGCTCGGGGGAGGTATCGACCCTGGCGTCACAGCTCAGCCAGGACATGGCCAGCTGTGCGCCCCCCATCGCCCAGGCCAAGCTCGAGCTTCGAGAGGAAGTGCACGACCGCGAGATCGAGTGGCATGATGATGACGGCAGGGCCTTCCATATTCGAGGAAACGCTCGCGTCGTCTGGAACACCGACAGCACCCCTCGTTACTACGAGTGCACGCTCGAGGACATCACTGAGCGACGGCAGGCTGAGGCGGCACTACGTGCCAGCGAAGAGCGCCATCGGTTGGTGGTGGAGCACTCGCCGGCCGGGATTCTCCTCGTGGATGATCACTTCCACATCATCTATGCCAACCCCGAGGTCTGCCGGATCCTGGGGCGCCCTCCTGACGAGATCGTTGGGGCTCGTTTCACCGATTTCCTGCATCCGGATAGCGTCGAAACCGTCGTAGAACGCTACTTGAGCCGCCAGAGAGGCGAGGACGCCCCTGCACACTACGAGATACGGACCGTGCACCCCGACAACTCGCCACGCCTCTCGGCCCTGAGTGCGGCGTGGTTCCGGACCTCCGGCGGCGCAGCGCGCACTGTCGCCCAGCTCCTGGACATCACGGACCGCACTCGGGCGGAGCAAGCGCTCAGGGATTACACTGAGACCCTGGAGATCCGCAATGCCGAGCTGGACGCTTTTGCTGATTCCGTGGCCCACGATCTGAAGAACCCGCTCAGCACGATTATCGGCTTTGCCGAAGCCTTGCTGGAGGCGCCAGACGACCTCCACGAAGACGACCTCCGCCGAGCTCTGGCCAGCATCTCGGCTTTGGGACGCAAGATGGACAGCATCATTGAAGAGCTGCTGCTCTTTGCCCGCATACGCCAGACGGCCGTGCGGCCGATACCCATTGATATGCGGATCACGGTTCAGAATTCCCTCGACCGGCTTGAACGGATGCGAGCAGAGCATGATGCACAGATTGTCGTGCCCTCCCATTGGCCGGTCGCACTAGGCCACGGTCCGTGGGTTGAGGAAGTCTGGGTCAACTACATCAGCAATGCCCTCACCTATGGCGGCAAACCCCCCAGAGTGACGCTGGGGTCCGATCTCACAGAGACCGGCCAGATTCGCTTCTGGGTCCGCGACAATGGCGATGGCGTGGCCACCTCCCGGCAGGAACAGCTGTTCAACGGCGGGTCGGGCCGGGATCAGGCCGCGACCCAGGGACACGGCTTGGGGCTATCCATTGTCAAGCGCATTGTCAGCAAGCTCGGCGGCGAGGTCGCAGTCGATAGTTCTGGCAACCCCGGCGAAGGCAGCGCCTTCAGCTTTACCCTCCCCGCCGCAACGCTGGCCACGGAACCCTAGCACTCAGCCGAGGGAAGCCGGCCAAGTGCACAATGCATGATAGATCAACACGCAGCAGTCATCTATCTGGTCCGCCACGGGCACGCACGCTGGGCGCCGGACGAGATGCGGCCGCTCTCTCCGGAAGGCGCGAGAGCGGCTGAGGAACTCGCGGATCACCTCGCCGTCCACCCGGTCGCCCACATCGTGAGCAGCAATAGCCTAAGGGCACAGCAGACCGTGGCCCCGCTCGCCAAACTGCTGGCCCTCCCGGTCGTCCTCGAGCCGGATCTCCGCGAGCGGCGTCTGGTCGCGCCGGCTCTCTCTGCACAGGTGTTCCGCGGCGAAGAAGCGTTCCGCGCCGCGGTGCGCGCCACGTGGGAGGACCCCAACTTCGCGCAACCGGGGGGCGAAAGCAACGCCGCAGCACAGGCGCGCGGAGTTGCGGCCCTACAGAGACTCAGACGCTCCCACAGCGACCGTCACATGGTTCTGAGTACCCACGGCAACCTGCTGTCGCTGATCCTTCAACACTTCGATCCGTCGATCGACTACGACTTCTGGGCCAGTTTGCGGACGCCCGACGTCGTCGTTCTCACGATCGATGATCAGAACCAAGCCAAGGTACGCCGTCTGGAGTGGCGTTAGCGGGCGGGATCGAGGACAAGGAGAGACACCCCTATGCCCAAGAATCGGTGGGTTGACTTCGGCAACAACACCTTCGCATTGACCGGGGGATCCAACATCGGCTTCATAGTACACCGCAACAGAGCCCTCATGGTGGATGCCGGGCTGGACGCGGACAGCGCCCGCAGAGCAGTGCGCAATTTCGCCGCCCTTGGGGTAGAGCTCAGCGGGGTGATCCTCACGCACGGTCACGCAGATCACTTCGGTGGGGCTCCGTGGATCGCGCGGCGCGACGGTATCCCCGTCTTTGCGCCGCCGCTGGAAGGCGCCTTTGCCGCGCAGCCGTTACTCGAGCCGCTCTTTCTCCACGGCGGCGCGGCGCCCTTCACCGAGCTGCGATCCAAGTTCACTCTGGCAAGGGAAGCTGTGGCCGCTCCCCGCCCGCTGCAGCCCGGTTCCCAGACCCTTGAGAGCATTCCAGTGGAGATCGTGGCTCTGCACGGCCACGCACCGCAACAGGTCGGCGTGGGATATCCGGCTGACGGGCACCCAGCCCCCGACGGGCGCACGCTCTACTGCGGCGACGCGGTCTTCCCTGTGGAGACCATCAAGCGCCACCCCATTCTCTTCTGCGCCGATATGGATGCCTGGCTCGCCGCCCTGGCTTCCATGCCGGAGCTACCGTACGACACGTTCATCGCCGGCCACGGGGAGCCCGTGGCCGATGTGGCACCCCTGGTGCACGCCACCGCCGCTCGCCTGCGCGAAATCCGCAGCGTCACGCGTGCGGCGCTTGCCGAGCCCTGCGAGCCCTATGCCGTCCTGAGAGCCGTGGCAGCGCACTTCGGCGTCACCTTCGCGGCGCCCCAGTTTTTCCTGCTCTCATTGACAACCATCAACGCTGCGTTCACTTCGCTACAACGCGCGGGTGAGGCGGAGATCACCGTGGTCGACAACCGTCTCCTGTGGCGCACCTGCAGCTGATCCGTAACCACCCACGCAGACACGGGAAAGCGGCTGCCGGGATCATCCGGCACCCCCTCGCGGTTCCAGAAACCCCGCTTCTATCCTGCTGTCGTCGGGGCCCTGCCTCTCACGCGTCCGCAGCCGATGCTCTATGCTGCAGCCGGTCTCTGACCGGGCCGCACTGATTGTTACCTAACCTGCGTCTGCGCGCCTGGACCCTCCGTCGACTCAGTTGCAGCACGTTTCTTGGCCCGCCCGCGCCCAAGGATCGCCCTAAGGATGCGGATGAAGACAAAAATGACGAGCGCAATGAACGCCAGAACCGGAACAACCAGCAGCACAATCCAGATCAGAGCCTCGACCAGGAATTGGAACGCCTCGACCAGCGCCTCGATGGCACGCTTCACCGTCCCCTGGGGCCGCCACCCTACGATCTCTATCGGCTGCGAGAGCTCATCGGGCGTGAGGTAGATCGTGATCGTCGCCATCGCCGACCGCCGCTCAAGATACTGCATCCGGCCCTTCGTCTCCTCTATCTGGAGTTGCGTCTGGCTCAACTCCTCATAGACAGCCAGCACCGCTTCGGTGTCCTCGGCCTCATCCATCAACTCCTCAAGCCTCTCGGCCTTGACCTCCAGCGCCTTGAGGCGGGACTCCAGGTCCACGTACTCCTGCGTGACATCCTCGCTGCCGATGGAGTCCTGAGTAACCTCCAGCGCCAAGTCGCGCAACGCCGCCATCGTATCGTTGAAGGCCTCGGCCGGGACCCGCAGAGTTAGGTTGATGCGCCGCAGCCCCCCTTCGTAGGCATAGCTGTTGGCGCTTGACACATGTCCGCCGGCGTTCTCAGCCAGCGCAATGGCCTCTGCTTGTGCAGCGTCAGTGTCCTTCACCACCAGCGAAAGCTCGCCGGTGTAGATGATCATCCGATCCACAACGTCCGCCATCGCCGCATTGGCAGTGACGGCTCCCGGCTCCGGTGATTCAGGCATGGCCTCGAGGGATTCCCACTCCGCCATCTCCTCCAGCGCCGGGGCCATCTCCTCGTCAGATGACTGAGACGCACCACACCCGGCGGCGACGACCGCCAACAACAGCACAACCATCCAGATAGACTGCACGCGCTTCATCGGTAGCCTCCTAGTTCCTGTCACCTGTGTCGCCTAACGCCCGACCTCGAGACGATCGATCAGGCGTCTCGGAAGTCCCTTGGCTCGCATTCTCTCTTGAGTGATCTCCACCGGATACGCCGTCCGGTGAAGCGTCCAGGTCGATTCCTCGGTGTCCAACATGGCATAGCTTGCGTGTGGATTGGTGTCTCGGGGTTGTCCTACGCTACCGGGATTCAGAATCAGCCGCCGGCCATCGATATGCAACGGCACACCAGGCTCCGGGCGCAGTGGCGCCACCCGCTGTTGGTCATCCAACCACTCGAAGATCAACGGCAGGTGCGAGTGCCCGACCAGCAACACCTGGAAACTGAACTGCCGGAAGTTCTGGGTCGCGGCAGACGGATCCACGATGTACTCCCACACGGGATCCCGCGGACTGCCATGCGCCATGACGATGCTCTTGTCGTCAGTCAGTGCGGCGGCGGGAGACAGGCTGCGCAGGAAACTCAGATTTGCCGGTGTCAGCTCACGCTGCGTCCAGCTGAGGGCTTCGCGCGCATCGCGGTTGAAGATCAGAACATCTGCCTGACCGACTGCTCCTTGGTCGTGATTGCCGGAAACACACGTTGGATCGAGATCCTGCACCCGCTCCACACAGGCATTGGGGTTGGGACCATACCCAACAATGTCACCAAGACAGATCAACGCATCAAACGCCGGCGCGTCCCTGAGAACTGCCTCAAGTGCAGAGGCGTTGCTGTGGATGTCGGAAATGACGATGTAGCGCATGTTTACGGGCACCTCGGATCTCTATCGGAAACTAGGCTAGGCTGTCAATCATAGTACGGTTTGAGAAGAGATCAACAGCTTCCGAGCCGTAGACTCACATCGCCCGCCAGAAAGCGCCGGATCTCGCCATCCGGCAATCGAAGCACGAGCGCCCCCTCCACATCGATGTCCTCTGCAATGCCGTGGATGGCGCTATCGGCGCCCTGTACGACAACTGGGCAGCCCAGCCACGCGAGCTGTTCGCGCCACATCGGCACGGGGTCAACCCCTTGCAGCAGCTCAGCGTAACGCATATCGATCTCGCCGAGAAACGTGTCAAGCAAGTCAACGCGGCTGACCTCAGCGCCGGCGAGCACCGACAGGCTGCCCGCATTGGGCGCCAGGCCCTGCAGCTCGCCGGCAGCCACATTGACGTTCACGCCGAGGCCCACAACCAAAGCCACGGGCTGCCCGGCGTCCGAGAGCACCACTTCGCTGAGCATTCCCGCCAGCTTCAGCCAATCCCCCGACGCATCCGCCGCTTCGTGGATGAGGTCATTCGGCCACTTGAGTTGCACCGCCACGCCCGCCACTGCACCAACCGCTGCTACCAGGCTCAGCCCGCAGACCATCGTGATCCGTCCAGCAAAGGTCGCGAACGGCTCAGGAGGACAAAACAGCAGGGACATCAGCAGGCTGCTACCCGCGTGAGCTTCCCAGTGCCGCTGGAGTCGCCCCCGCCCCGCGCTCTGCCGGTTGGCGACAACCACCAGGCCCTCCGCGGCACCGGCTCGCGCGGCAGCCATGGCCACATCGTTCGTTGAGCCGACCTCGCTGAGATACCGCAACTCTCGGCCAAACCGCCCCGCAGCCCGCTGATAGGTCTCCAATCC
>CBFCZM010000110.1:0-7885 GCA_965602565.1 uncultured Anaerolineae bacterium | reverse complement strand
ACGTATTGAGGCTCTGACTCACCGACTGCGTACCCGTCCCGTGCAGGAGAGCGCCCTGGCTCGACTCCAGCAGCAGATCGAGCAGGGCGAGGTAGCTCGTGAGCGGGCCGCTGCGCTAGAAGCACAGATTGGCGTACTCAACCGGCGACTGGAGTCGGCCGATTACGCCCACGTTGAGCGTGCCGCCCTGGCACAGGTCGTGGCGGACAAGGATGTGCTGCAGGCCCGGTTGAGCTCATCGGACTTCGCGCCTGAGGCGCACGCTGCGCTGGTGCGGGTCAGGGACGCATTGGGTGAGTTGGGGTATGACGCCGAAGCGCACGCAGCGGTCCAGCGCCGGATTGCAGCGCTGCAGGATGTCGAGCGTGAGTACCGTGAGTTGGAGAAGGCGCGTGTGGGGCTGGAGGGCGAGTCCGCGGCGATCGCGCGCGGCAAGGCGCAGATCACCGGCCTGCGGACGCGCAGCCTGCAGCTCGCGAACGATCGGGGCGAGCAGATGGCGGTGCTGACCGAGATCGAGCCTCTGCTGGCCCGTACGCCCGTACTGACTCAGCAATTGACCGCGGCTCGGCGGCAGGCGACCGCGGCGCGCCAGAACGTGGGCGCTGCGAAACAGAATCTGGCAGCGTTGCTGACGCTGGAACGTCGCAGGGAGGGCGTGCGCGAGCAGCGCGCCTCCATGGCCAAGGGTGTCGCGATCTTGACGGAGCTGCGGGATGCCTTCGGGGTCAACGGCATTCCCGCGATGATCATCGAGCACGCGCTTCCGGATCTGGAGCGCGATGCGAACCGCATCCTGCAGCGGTTGACCGGCGGTCGTATGCATGTGAGGCTCGAGACCCAGCGGGAGACCAAGTCGGGCAATCTACGCGAGACGCTGGACATCATCATCAGCGACGAGAAGGGCACACGTCCCTACGAGGGATTCTCCGGCGGTGAGAAGTTCCGGATCAACTTCGCGATTCGCGTGGCACTCTCACGGATGCTGGCACGGCGTGCTGGTGTGGGGCTGCGGTCCCTCTTTGTGGATGAGGGGTTCGGGTCCCTGGATGCCGATGGGCGTCAGCGCCTGGTTGAAGCCGTCAAGGCTATACAATCCGATTTCGATATGATCCTCGTCATCACCCACATCGCGGAGTTGTGTGAAGCCTTCCCCACCCAGATTCAGGTGTCCAAAAGCGACAGCGGCTCGCAGGTCGAGATCGTCTAGACCAGCTTGCCTTCCAGTACCATTGTCGCCTGTCCGGTGATCTCCACTCGATGGTTCCCCAGCAACTTGACCCAAAGCTCCCCGCCTCTGGCTGAGGCCTGGTAGGCGTGCATTCGGGGGGTGCCCGGTATCCCTCTGCCCAGGCGCTCAGCCCAGTAGGGTGTCAGTACCGTGTGCGATGATCCTGTGACAGGGTCTTCGTTGATGCCCACCCAAGGCGCGAAGTAGCGCGAGACGAAGTCATAGGGGGCCGGGCCCTCTGCGGTCACGATCAGGCCCCGATAGTCTCGCATACTGACCGCGGCAAGTAGAGCATGGAAATCGGGCGCGAGTCTGGATACCAAGGTGGCATTTTTCAGCTGGAGTAGCAGCTTGCGCGTGCGTTCGCCGTAGGCCGCATTGACGACGGACTCGAATGGTATCCTGATGGCATCGAGGACGTCATCGGGGATCTCACACGGCAGCGGCGGATCCAAGGGGAAATCCAGCGCAACGCCGTGGTCGGTTTTGCGAGCCCTGAGCGGGCCGCTCAGCGTGTTGAAGGTCACGCCCGTGGCCTTCACGCCGATGGTGCTGAAGAGCAAAGCGGCGGCTGCCAGTGTTGCATGGCCGCATAGGGTGACTTCCGTCTTTGGGGTGAACCAGCGCAGCGAGAACTCGTCGTTGGCATTCCAGGGGGTGTCACTGGTCCGGCGAAGGAATGCGGTCTCCGAGAGGTTCATCTCCGTTGCGATGGCTTGCAGTGTTTCGTCGTCGAGTGGGTGGGTGAGCAAGCAGACTGCAGCCGGGTTGCCGTGGAACGGCGTGTCTGTGAATGCGTCAATCTGGAATAGTTGCAGCTGTTCCATCTTGGATGATCTCCTCCAGCCGTCGGACGGTCAGTAGCCATCGCCGGAATTGCAGGCGAGCTACGCTGTGAACTCCTCCAGTGCTCGGATCTGTGCTTCCAGATTGGCGCTCGGCGTGTTCTGCGGGATCTCGCAGCCGGCAGCGCTGAAGCATCTGGGTCCCCCCAGCGTTAGGCAGTGTTGCGTCGCTGCGTAGACTTCTTCGGGTGTGCCCTGCAGAATGATGCCGACGGGATCGATGTTGCCGCAGACTGCCGGTGCGGCGCTTGGACGAGGCACGGCGTCGTCGGATGAGCTCTCGGCGGTGGAGAAGCTTCCAGCGGCGTTCTCCATTGGCACCATCCAGTCGACATCGATGATGTCTGCACCGCTCCCGGCCATGTCGCCCAGAATGTGGCTGGTGTCGCCGCAGATATGCAAGCGCGCCAGAGCCCCCATATTGTGTACGGCGGCAAAGATGCGCTGTTCATAGGGGAGTGCCCACCTCCGGTACATGCGGGGCGAGATCTGCGAAGCGATGGCGTCCCCCAAGCCGATGATATCCGCTCCGGCCTCGATCTGCGCGCGGGCGAAGGCGATCTCAACCTCGACGCACATCTCCAAGAGATCGCTCAGGAACTCGGGGTAGTCATAGAGGTCCATCAAGGTGGCGCTCACGCCACGCAGATCTGCGGCCTCCGCCAGAGCGCCTTCCACCCAGCCCATCACGGGTACATCGTTCCTGTAGCGGTCGTGCATCCGGCTGACAGCGGCGATGCGATCGCTCATGCGCTTGCCGGTGTGGGGGTTCGGAGGGCTGAGATGTACCAGGTCGGACGGCGATGCCAACAGCGGCACCGTGCATACCGGCAGGCTGTCCTCCGGGAATCTCACGTCAGCGCCGAAGTCAGCTGTCTCGCGATAGGGGTCGGAGATCGCCTGGGCGACATCCACGTTGAGCGACCTGATCAGAAAGTCATTGGCGTCACACAGCACGCGATGGTCCAGATAGTAGCGCGACAGTGGCTGCCCGATGGCGTGCGCTCCGTAAGCCATGAAGATGTTGAAGTTCGGCGCCCTATCCACGCTTTGTCCGGCTAGCCGGCGCGTGACGCGTTCGAAGCTGTTCATCACCGCTCAGTGCACCAAGAGGGCGACGTTCTCAATGTGATAGGTCTGCGGGAAGAGGTCCACGGGCTGGACCCACTCCAGCGAGTACCCGTGTTTTGCCAACCGACTGCAGTCACGGGCCAGCGTTGCCGGATCGCATGAGACGTAGACGATGCGTTCCGGGCTGCGCTCGACCAGCGCATCCACCACCTGGGGCTCAAGACCGGCCCGCGGAGGATCCACCAAGACAGCGTCAATCTTTCTGTTGACTTCGTGGATCATCGTCACGACCGGGCCTTCCAGGAGGGTCGCGTTATCGACGTGCGCAAGGTTATGGTGGGCGTCGACCACCGCCGGCGGATTAGCCTCGATACCGGTGACGGAGTCAGCCTCTTCGGCGATAAAAGCGGTGAACAGCCCGACGCCGCAGTAGGCGTCCAAGACGTGTTCGTGGCCCTTAAGATCCAGTGCTCCCATCACAATGCTGACCAGCTGGGCGGCTTGTGCGGAGTTGACCTGGAAGAAGCTGGTCGCCGAGACGCGGAACTCCCGGTCATGAACGTGCTCAAGGAGATAGTCCAGACCGATGAGCGGCGCGATAGCATCATCGTGACGTATCTGTACGATGGAGAGCGGGAAGTCGACCTCCAGCGAGGGAGATTCTTCTTCTCTTGCCTGAAGGAGGAGCATCAGGTTGCCGGTGGCGGTTCCGGCGCGCAGCTCCAGCCACTCCAGTTCAGGGTAGGCCATATCAAGGGATTGCAGGAGCTGGCTCAGCAGGGGATGGAGGATGAGACAGTCTTCGATGGGATAGACGTCGTGACTGCGCGCAGCCAAGAACCCCAGCCGACCGTCAGGGTCCACACGGAAGAGGGCGTGGTTGCGGTATCCCCAGCCGACTTCGTCCGGGATAGGCTCAAACACCGGGGGATTCTCGAATCTGCCGATGCGCTGCAACTGATCAATGGTGACCAGGCCTTTCATGCGTGTTTGGACGGCGGTATCGATGTGTTGCCACTGGCATCCACCGCACTTGTTGTAGCCGAAGTAGGGACAGCGCGGCTCGACCCGTGCCGGCGAGGGCTCCAGCACCTCAATGACCTTCGCCCGCGCATAGCGCTTGCGGTCGTCGATGATCTCGGCGCGAACCTGTTCACCTGGAATCGCATAGGGCACAAAGATCGCGCGTCCCTCATGGCGTCCGATAGCGTCTCCGCCGTGTGCCATGCTGTCGAGTTTCAGAGTTAGCGTGTCAGTCATTCCTGGTTCCTTGAGTTGCGCCCCCTTGTGTGACCCACTATGTGGGATGCCGAATTGCTGTCCGGTAGCGCGCGCCATTCGGGGAGCGTCTGCGTATATGATGATGGCTTTCATTATATCGCATTGCATCAGGCCTGGAAGGTTGCCAAAACGACCTTACGTGGTATACTTCTCGACGCGTTGACCACTGACCGACACGCTATGGACGATTGGTCGGTTCTCTATTAAGGAGTAGGAAGTCGTGCTAACAAAAGAACGAAAAGAACAGATTATGCGGGAATACGCGACGAAGCCGAATGACACGGGGTCGTCGGAGGTCCAAGTTGCGCTACTGACGTATCGAATCGCGGATCTGACTGAGCATCTCCAGGTGCACAAGCATGATGAGCACTCGCGCTATGGCTTGCTCAAGATGGTCGGCCATCGCCGCCGACATCTGGGTTATCTTCGGAAGAAGGATCCGCAGCGTTATCGAGCGTTGATTCAACGCCTGGGTCTGCGCAGGTAGGCTTCGTATCGCTCGGAAAGTGGTTAGGGTGGCTAGTGACGGGCGAGTGGAGATGGGGATTTCTCCTCTACTCGTCTGTCTTTGGTGATAGGGTAGTCAGCTAAGCGATTACGTCTTGGCTTTAAGCAATGGTCGGTTTCCCGCAGCCGATGGCTGGTGGGAATTGGGAAGTGCGGTGCACGGTAGCATGTCTGCCTTGTTGCACGGCAGTTCCCAGTTTCTTACCTTCTATCGCAGGGGAAAACGGCAATAGGAGGTTACTGTGCTAGAAGAGCATGCATTTGAAGCAGAATTGGGTGGCCAGACGCTCACCCTCAAGACGGGCAAGATTGCCCGGTTGGCCGGTGGATCGGTGTTGCTCCAGTCCGGTGACACCGTGTTGCTGGCAACAGCTACAATGTCCCGGAATCCTCGCGAGGGTATTGATTTCTTCCCACTGACATGCAATTACGAGGAGCGGCTCTATGCCGCCGGTCGTATCCCCGGATCGTTCTTCCGTCGCGAGGGACGTCCGTCGGAGCAGGGGATATTGGCCAGTCGTCTGATCGACCGACCTCTTCGTCCTCTCTTCCCCAAAGACCTCCGCAATGATGTGCAGGTGATCGTACAACCGCTTTCGCAGGGCGAGAGCGAGTATGCCGATGTCTTGGGTATCACCGCGGCGTCCTGCGCGTTGATGATCTCGGACATTCCCTTTGATGGTCCGGTGGGTGGTGTGCGGATCGGTCTCATCGACGGCGAGCTTGTCGTGAACCCGACTATCCAGCAGATGGAAACGAGCACATTGGACCTGCGGATCGCCGGCAGTGCCGAGGCCATCATCATGGTCGAGGCGGGTGCCAGTATTGTCTCCGAAGCGACGATGCTTGACGCTCTTGAGTTGGCGCATCAGTCGATCCAGGATGTGATTCGTGTCCAGAACGAGATGCGAACAGCAGTCGGAAAGCCCAAGTGCGATGACTATGTCCGGTTTGGGATGCCTGAGGCCCTGGCGTCACGGGCCAACGAGCTGATGTCCGACCGCCTGAAGGAACTTGTCTCCACCACCCAGCTCAAGGGTGAGCGCCTTGATTCCTTGAACGCGCTGGAAGACGAGCTCAAGGAAGCGTTGGCTGAAGAAGCAGAGGCGAACGGGTGGTCATCGCGGCTGGTTGGTAACGCTTTCCACGATGTTCTCAAAGAGACGGTGCGTGAGCGGATCTTGGGCGAAGGCATTCGGCCCGATGGTCGTGATAGATACACCATCCGCGCCTTGGATGCCGAGGTACACTTGGTCCCGCGGCCCCATGGGACCGGTCTCTTCACCCGTGGCGAGACCCAGGTCCTGAGCCTGGCCACCCTGGGTATGCCGGGAGAGAGGCAGGAGCTGGACGATCTCTTCCCTGCGGAGACCAAGAGCTACATCCACCATTACAACTTCCCTCCGTTCTCCACCGGTGAGACCTGGATGCTGCGCGGACCCAGACGCCGCGAGATCGGTCACGGTGCTTTGGCGGAGCGGGCGTTGGTGCCGGTGCTTCCTTCCAAGGAAGAGTTCCCTTACACAATCCGTGTCGTCAGTGAGTGTATGGCCTCCAACGGCAGCACATCGATGGCTTCCGTGTGTGGCAGCACGCTGGCCCTGATGGACGCGGGTGTGCCGATCTCGGCGCCTGTCGGCGGTATCGCAATGGGTCTCGTCTCTGACGGCGACCGCTATTGCGTGTTGACGGACATCCAGGGGATGGAGGACCGCCTGGGTGACATGGACTTCAAGGTCACCGGCACAAGAGAGGGCATCACCGCCCTGCAGATGGATATCAAGATCAAGGGCGTGACCCGGCAGATCCTCACAGAGGCCCTGGAACAGGCGCGTGTGGCGCGCGAGCAGATCATCGATGTCATCACGACGACGATTCCCGCGCCGCGCGAGGAGCTGTCGGACTCCGCGCCCAAGATGTTGACTACCAAGATTGACGTCGAGAAGATTGGCGCACTGATCGGGCCTGGCGGCAAGATTATCCGCGCGCTGCAATCCGAGTTCGAGGTCAAGATTGACATCGAGGAAGATGGCACGGTCTTTATCGCAGCCCCGGGTGGCGATGGTGCCGAGCGTGCGCTCAAGCACATCGATGCAATGATGGAGGTCCCGGAACCCGGCAGGATCTATACGGGCAAGGTCGTTCGCGTCGCCGACTTCGGCGCCTTCGTGGAGATTCTTCCCGGCACCGATGGTCTGGTGCATATCTCGCAGCTCTCGGATACCCGAATCGAGAGGGTCACCGACGTTGCCAATGTCGGCGATGAGCTGCTTGTGATGGTGACGGCGGTTACCGATGGCAAGGTTCGGCTGTCCCGCCAAGCTGTACTGCAGGGTTGGACTCTGGAAGAAGCTAAGGCTCAGGATTCCCCCCCATCCGGCGGTCGCCGGGGCGGCGGTAACCGCGGCCGCCGGCGCTAGGCTGCTGCCGGTCCGTTCAGGGGTTGTTCGTGAACAAGGAACCGAAGATACAAACGCTAGGCGAATCTGAGAATTACACCGTGTGGGTCTCGAACGAGGTGGACCTCGAAGAGGTGATCTACCACGTCGAGATCAACAATGTGACCGTTCATCTGTTTGAGGATGAGTGGGAGGAGTTTGTCGAAGTGATGATGCAGGCGATGCGCTAGCATCCAAGGTTGAGACGAAGGCAGCGGGACCGCAGCAATGCGGTCCCGCTGTTGCGTATGGATTCCATCTCTACTCTGCCCCTTCCTTTCGTGCTATAATGAAATTGCCCAAGGGTGCTTCAATGCGACCCGGTGGATCACTGGTCGTAGAAGTACGTGTACAGTGGTGGCCAGTTGGTCCTGAGATATTGTGTTGTGGGGTAGACAGAGGGTATAGATATGGCTGACCCGCTTGAGAGGTTCACACCGTCAGCACAAGAGGTGCTGCGCTTTGCCCAGATAGAGGCAAAGCGTATGCATCATGCGACGATCGGTCCCGAG
>CBFCZM010000109.1:0-7922 GCA_965602565.1 uncultured Anaerolineae bacterium | reverse complement strand
ACTGTGGCTTGTTGCCGGGACCTGCTGTGCCAAGTCGCTCGACGGCCTGCGCCAACTGCGTGTGGGCGTAGTCGAGCAGGACAACAGTCTCATATCCGGTGTAGAGATCGGCAAGACGGCCGAAGCCCGCTCCGATCTCCATGAGGGTCTTGCCCTGGCGGGGCAGGATCGCCTGGAGCGCAATGCGCTCTACAGCATCCTCATATGTACGGGCCTGGGTCCAGAATTCGGTGCTGTATTCGGATCCCTCGTAGTTGCAGACGGGGCGGTCAGTCATTGGGCTGGAGTAACTCCTCGGTGGTGTCGGGCAGGCTCTGAACGAAGCTCGTAACGGGTCTGAAGACGGTGCGAAGTTGCTCGATAGCGGGCCCCATCCCCGCCTCTGAGAGCTCTATAGTGACCGGGATTTCCATAATGACAGGCACCGTGGTGCTGACCGGCGCGCTTATCGCCAGGGCCACCGGGAGAGCCTGGCCTTGGGGCAGGCTCAAGCTCACCGAACCGTTGATGGTACCTCCGCCGCCGGGAAGCACAAACTGGGCCGGCACGTATAGGGGCACGGGTTGGGTCAGGATGACATCAGCGTTGTGCTCCAGCGAAAGGTCAAAGACGAAAGGTATCGTATCCGTGATGTAGACTGTGGACTGGATCGCGGTCTGCTCCAGGGCTGCAAAGGCCTGGTCGAGGTCCGCCAGCAGCGGCTCGGCAATCTCCGTCTTGACGGAGAGGATTGAGTCCGCCTGCAGGACCAGGATTGCGGCAGCTATCACCAGGACGATGTTCACCAGGAAGGAGAAGAGGATCGCAACGTTCTTGAATGCGTTCCACAGCCTGGGGATCACACGCTGTTTGGATTTGGCTCCGGGTTCAGGTGTCATTTGTTCGGGCTCCGGTTGAGTTGGCGTCTGGCTGCTCTGTGGTTGGTGATAACTGTGTCCCGAGGTCAGCCTCAGTGAGGCTTCGGATAGATTCTTCGGTTGATGATCGTCCATCGCACAGTACCTCCATGTTCGATAGACGATGATGCTATCATGCTTCGCTTGTTTTACAATGCTGTCCCAGTGCTTTGGCACCGTGCTCTAACGCCGAAGTGTGCTATCATAGCATCGGGATTCCTGGCCAGGAGGAGACCAGTATATGGAGAGCTTGAAGCGCAGAATCCGTCAAGAGGGGCGGAACCTCGGGCGAGGGATTCTCAAGATCGACAGTGTCATCAATCATCAGGTCGATGCTACGCTGATGCTGGAGGCCGGCGCTGAGTTGGCGCGCAGTTTTGCGGGTAGCCATCCCACGCGGATTCTGACGGCTGAGGTCTCTGGCATCATCCCCGCCATGGCAACGGCCTACGCGATGGGGCTGCCGCTGGTTTACGCGCGGAAGCACAAGCCGGTGACGATGACGGACCCTGTGTTCGTCGAATTCGCGCCCTCACACACAAAGGGTGGCGAGGTCTCGCTGATGGTTTCTCCCGAGTTCCTTCACGCTGAGGACCGCGTCTTGATCATCGATGATTTCCTGGCAACCGGGAATACCATCGATGCGATGGCACGCATCATCGAGAGTGCTGATGCGACGCTGGTGGGCATCGGTACGTTGGTGGAGAAGTCCTTTGAGGGCGGCCGTGAGGCTCTGAGCCCTTATGATGTTCCGATTGTCTCGCTCGTCATCATCGATGAGATGCGGGATGACGGCACCATCGTCTTTGCTGAGTAGGGAATCGATATGGCGCAGCGTGAGACGGTTGTCATTCTCGATTACGGATCACAGACTACGCAGTTGATCGCTCGGCGTATACGTGAGCAGCGCGTCTATGCCGAGATTCTACCCTGGCATGCGGACGTGGCGCGTGTAACCGCTTTGTCCCCCAAAGGCTTCATCCTGTCGGGTGGTCCCAACAGCGTCTACGATGAGAACGCCCCTACGCTGCCCGATTACGTGCTTGATGCTCAGATCCCCGTACTGGGGATTTGCTACGGTATGCAGGCTTTGACGCACCGCATGGGCGGGAAGGTCGTCCCGGGCGCCGAGCGCGAGTACGGTCCGGCGCATGTGCACGTGGTCGATCCTGTTGCCCCCTTGTTCGCGGATCTTCCGCCCTCCCTCCCAGTATGGATGAGCCACGGTGACCAGGTCGAGGCCTTGCCGGAGGGCTTCAGAGTGTTGGCGCGCAGTGAGAGCGACATCATTGCCGCAATCGGCGACGGTGCTCGGCGGGTGTACGGTACCCAGTTCCACCCTGAGGTTCACCATACGCCGCAGGGCGCCGAGATGCTTCACCACTTCCTGTACGATATCTGTGGCTGTGTGGGAACGTGGACACCGGAGGCGTTTATCGAACAAGCTGTGGCCCGCGTCCGCGCTCAGGTGGGTCAGGAGACGGTGGTCCTGGGGCTGAGCGGCGGTGTGGACAGTGCTGTGGTTGCGGCACTGATCCAGAAGGCTGTGGGTGAGCAGCTGACGTGCATCTTTGTCGACACCGGACTTCTGCGTCGCGGTGAGGCCAGGCAAGTTGAGGCCACATTCCACGAAACACTGGGTATGAAGTTGGTTAAGGTAGATGCCTCCGAGCGCTTCCTGACCGCGCTTGCGGGTATCACCGATCCTGAGGAGAAACGGCGCATCATCGGCGGGCAGTTCATCCGTGTTTTTGAGGCCGAGGCTCGTCGTCTGAACGATGCGAAGTTCCTGGCGCAGGGCACGATCTACCCTGATGTGATCGAGAGTGCCAGCAGCGGAACGGCGCAGCGCATCAAGTCTCACCACAATGTCGGCGGTCTGCCAGAGGATATGGATCTGGCCCTGGTGGAGCCCCTGCGAGAGCTTTTCAAGGATGAAGTCCGCCAGGTAGGCTTGGCGCTGGGTCTGCCCGAGCAAGTGGTGTGGCGCCATCCTTTCCCTGGCCCGGGTCTCGCCGTGCGCATCCTGGGTGAGATCACTACGGAGCGTGTGGCCACACTCCAAGCTGCGGACTTCATCTTCCTCGATGCTCTGTGGAGTGCCGGACTCTACCGGGAGACATCGCAGGCCTTCGCCGTGCTGCTGCCGGTGCGCAGCGTGGGCGTGATGGGGGATGGGCGGACGTATGCCAACGTCGTCGCGCTGCGCGCGGTGACCACCGAGGACTTCATGACTGCGGATTGGGCGCGCTTGCCCTACGATTTGCTGGGTAAGGTGGCGAACCGTATTGTCAATGAGATTGCCGGTGTGAATCGTGTGGTGTATGATGTGAGCAGCAAGCCTCCTGCGACGATCGAGTGGGAGTGAGTGTGCGATAAATCAACATCAACCGGGTGTTAATGGCCGTAGCACATAGCTGCGGCCGAACTACCCCAGAAACAAGGCTGTCATATAATAGGATTGTGAGGCCGTGCTGCAAGATATCGTTGGTTCGATGATGACACAACGCTACCCTGCTACGATCACCTGCGTTGCGCCGGAGAGTGCGGGCTCACGCTGCGGTCTGCAGGTGGGAGACGATCTCTTGGCGATCAATGATATGTCTCTGAGGGACATCATTGATGTGCGTATCTTCAGCGCAGAGCCATTCCTGGAGATTCTTTATGAGCGAGCTGGGCAGCGCCAGACTGTTGAGCTTGCTCGCCGGTACGGCGAGCCCTTGGGCCTGGAGTTCGCCCAGGAGCTTTTCGACGGCGAGCCCCGGGTCTGCCGCAACCGGTGCGAGTTCTGTTTTGTGGCACAGATGGCGCCGGGGATGCGTGCGCCGCTCTATGTTAAGGACGATGACTGCCGCCTCTCCTTCCTTCATGGCAATTACATCACCTTGACCAATCTCGATCCATCCGATTGGGAACGTATCGAGGAGCAGTATCTCAGCCCGCTTTATGTCTCCGTCCACGCGACGGAGCCTGATGTGCGCGTTGACCTGATGCGCAATCCTCGGTCGGCCAAGATCCTCGAGGATCTGCGCCGGCTGGTCGACATAGGCATCGAGTTACATACGCAGGCCGTTTTGGTTCCCGGTCGCAATGACGGGGCGCACCTTGACCAAACGATTGCCGATCTGGTGGCGCTTTATCCTGCCGTACGGGATCTCACCGTAGTTCCGGTGGGATTGACGCGGTGGCATGATCCGGACCTGCGCGTTTACACTGATAAGGAGGCTGGCGTTGTTCTGGTGCAGCTCCTGCGATGGCAGGAACGGCTTCGCTCTGAGCTCGGCGTTGGCTTTGTCTATCCTTCTGATGAGTGGTTCTTGCGTGCGGGCGTGGCGCCCCCGGAGCTTCCGGCCTATGATGGGCAGTTGCCGGCGTTGATCGAGAACGGTGTTGGCATGGTGCGGCGTTTCTTGGATGGAACTGCGGATCTTCAGGATGCGCTGGCACCGTTGGGTCGCCACCAGACGTGGGTCACCGGCACGCTCTTTGCACCGCAGCTGGCTGCGTTCGGGCGGGCTCTCTCGCGGGTCACGGGCATTCGGGCGGACGTGGTTCCGGTGGCGAACCGCTTCTTTGGAGAGACGGTCACCGTCGCCGGGCTGTTGACGGTTGACGATATCGTGAACGCCCTGACCGGACGTGATGTCGGGGATGCCCTTGTTGTCCCCGAGGCGGTTTTCCGCGGTCCCGAGGGGCAGTCTCTGGATGGTGTCGCTCCTGAGACGATCCAGACGGCTGCCAGGTGCCCGGTATACTTGGCGAGCCAGGCTGTCAGCGGCACGTGGACTGTTGCGCCTTTGTCCGGCTGAGATCTGCAACCGAACCGACAGATAGGAGGAGATTTCTATGACCCAAGCTACGGCACAAGCACCCTCTCCACGGGCAGGTCTGTTTGGTGGGAGACGTTGGCGGAGTCTCCGCGAGAGTTTCACCGCCTACTTGTTTGTCTTTCCCGCATTCCTTATCATCGGTACATTCGGCCTTTTCCCGCTGGCGTTCTCGGTCTATGTCAGCCTGCATCGGTGGCGCATCATTCCCGGCAAGTACTTGGGGCTCGATCAGTATGTGAAGGGTCTGGATAGCCTTGCCTATGTCGCCGGTCTTTGGCTGGTCGTGCTGCTGGCGTACAGGGTGGTCAGGTCGTTTCTGGACGCCCACCATGAGTCCCAGGAGAGAGGGGATCACCCCTGGCCTTGGTTGGCCCCGGCACTCGTCACCTCCGCCGGTATCTTTCTGTTTGTGCGCTTCCTGGTGCTCCTCTTCCCGGAGGTCCTTGCGATTGCAGAGCAGGTGAAGGGCGTACAGCGGACGCAGGAGCTGTTTCTGACTCTTCTGGGCGAGGCCTGGCGCGTGCCGCAGGTTGTGTCGTCGCGAACGACCGCGGCGCTGGTCTTGATTGCCGGACTTGCCCTCGCCTATGGTTTCTCCCGGTGGATCAGTGGCGGAGCGCGCAGCGCGAGCCACTATACGCGATTCATCATCGTCTTCCTTATGCTCGGGTGTGGTGTGGCGTTGGGCTGGCTGACGCTGACTGAAATCCAAGCTGCCTATGCCGCCGCTGCCGAGGAGGGGGAGTCGATTCGCCTGTGGTCGCAGATCCTGGTGGTGAGCATCGGCATCCTCGCCCTGGTGGCTGTGTGGCAGATCTCCTCGCGGATGAAGTTCGCAGGCCGGACGACGACATTGTTGGTTCTGGGAGGCGGGGCACTGGCGCTGGGGGCCAAGCTGCTGGTCGATTCTGGACAGGCAACCGTCATCGAGCTCTTGCTGATTCTGGCCGGTGTGGTCGCGTTGTTCTTCTCCTGGAGAGCGTGGCAGACGGCGCGCAACGCCCCGACGACATGGGGGCTGGTCGCGTGGGCGCTGGCATCGATCACGATGATGCTTGCGGCCTGGCTTCTGGTTGCGGAAGTGCCGACCGCGATCCAGGCAGGTTACGATGATTGGTGGGAGGGCCTGCTTCACACTGTCTATTACGTCCT
The DNA here is from genome assembly GCA_965602565.1 of uncultured Anaerolineae bacterium. GTDB lineage: Bacteria > Chloroflexota > Anaerolineae > B4-G1 > SLSP01 > PWVB01. The sequence continues at coordinate 2,044 of CBFCZM010000109.1, read as the reverse complement.
CTTCACGGTGCCGATCGAGCTGGTCCTGGGGCTCCTCCTCGCCATCTTGCTGTTCCAGAACATCAAGGGTAAGGGATTCTTCCGCCTGATCTACTTCCTGCCCTACGTCACGAACCCTGTGGCCGCGGCCAGTGTCTTCCGCGTGATCTTCTCCAGCCGGGTCAGCGCTCCGATCAACAGCCTCCTCAACCTGGTGGGGATGGACAACCTGCTGTGGTTGGATGAGCCCAAGGGCATCATCCAGATGCTGCTCCCGGCATTGGACATTCCTCCGGCTCTAGCAGGGCCCAGTCTGGCGTTGTTTGTCATCTGCCTCTACGGCATTTGGACGTATGCGGGCTATAATACGGTGGTCTTCCTGGCAGGTCTCGGCAGCATTCCCAGATCGCTTTATGAAGCCGCATCGATCGATGGGGCCGGGCGCTGGCAGCAGTTCCGGCACGTGACGCTCTCGCTGCTCTCTCCTACTACCTACTTCCTCACCCTGATTGCGGTGATCGGCACGTTCAAAGCCTTCAACCACATCTGGGTGCTGCGCAGCGGCGCGGCTTTGGGCACCACGGACACGGCGAGTATCATCATTTTTAATGAGTTCAATCGCAATACCCGCTATGGATATGCGTCGGCGTTAGCGCTTGTCCTGATGGGCCTTATCTTGGTCCTGACTATGATCAACAGCCGCATTGCGGAGGAGAAGGTGTTCTATGGTTAGCAGGGGCGAAACCTCCACCTTGATGTCGCGTGCGCAAGACGCACGTTCGCGGCGCGCAAAAGCTGGGGGGCCGCGGCGCCTGGAGGTGTGGATGGTCCTCACCTATGCGGTGCTCATCTTCGGGATCATCATCGCGATTCTGCCCTTCTTCTGGATGGTCAGCACGTCTTTGATGACGCTGGGTGAGGCCACGGGACGCACATTTGTGCCTTCTGTGCTGCAGTGGGGTAACTACACCGAGGCTTGGGTGGGCGGTAAGTTTTCCGAATACTTCGTGAACAGCGTCCAGATCGTGCTGATCACGGTCTCGGGCCAGATTGTTCTCTGTACGCTGGCCGCCTATGCGTTTGCCCGTATAGAGTTTGCCGGAAAGGACTTCCTGTTCTCTCTTTTGCTCACCACCTTGATGCTGCCCCAAGCCGTGACGTGGGTGCCGAACTTCATCACCGTCACCTGGCTGGGGCGTATCGGGCCGTTCCCGTGGGTGAACAACTGGCCTGCGCTGACGATACCGTTCATGGCGAGCGCATTCAACATCTTTATGCTCCGCCAGTTCTTTGCCCAGATCCCCGATGAACTGTGGGATTCCGCGCAGATCGACGGCGCCGGGCATCTGCGCTACCTGGTTCAGATCATGCTGCCGATGTCTCGCGCCGCGCTGACGACCGTCGTGATTTTCGGCTTCATCGGATCGTGGAATGCCCTGGCGTGGCCGATGTTGGTGACCAACTCGGATGAGTGGCGCCCGATCTCTGCTGCGCTGAAGCATTTCCTCGATGAGTCCGGCTCCTATGTTCATCTGCAGATGGCGGGTGCCGTGATTACGATTGCGCCGATCTTGGCGACCTACCTCTTTGCGCAGAAGCAGTTCACCGAGGGCATTGCTACGTCAGGTCTTAAGGGCTGATAGGTCCACAGAACACAGACTGTTTACGGTGCGACATTCTTGACGAAAGGGGGTGGTAGCCGACACGAACGTAGACGAAGCATCTCGGAGAGAGTACGCATCACTAGCGCGATGTAACCACATTTAGGAGGAGACAAGCATGTTAACCAAGAACAAGAGCTGGCTAGCGTTTCTGTTGGTGGTCGCTCTCTTGCTGCCCCTGATCGCGGCATGCAGCACAGCGACCCCTGAACCGACTGAGGCGCCCGAGCCTACGGCTACGACAGCTGCTGTTGCTGATGATGAGGAGGATGAGGACGAGCCTGTCGTCGAGCGTGAGCCCTGTGGCCCCGCCACAGATGGCCCACTTGCCGGCATTGATCCCCGCGGCCAGACCGTGTCGTGGTGGCACAACCACAGCGGCAGCCGTGAAGAGAATATGATGG